>SLCJ01000186.1 GCA_007125835.1 Verrucomicrobiales bacterium
CCGGCAACGCCGCCCCATTCACGGCGGGCAAGGAGGCCTGGGTCTGGGGGCGGAAGGGCGGTGCGGGTTCCGAGGAGTGGATTCTTTTCCGCGCTCCCTCCTGGACATGGCCCAACACGGGTTTTCCGGGGCCCCAGCTCGATCCCTGGGAGGCGAAGGACGCAACCGTCGTGGTCGCCGGTGCGGTCAATGCCGCAGGCAGCCCCTTCCTGATGCAGTCCGAAGCGGTCGTCTCCGGCCTTGACTACAATACCTGGCGCGCCGCCAAACTCGACGGCGAACCGCTGGACGCACCCGGCGACGACCCGGATGGCGACGGCATGACCAACCTGGAAGAATTTGTGTTCGGCACGGATCCGCTCGTGCCGGGCGGACGCCCCCAATTCGAGCAGGGCTTGTTCGAGACGGGCGGAGAGACCTTCCGCACCCTTCGCATCCCACGCTTGGCTGACAGGCTGGCTGAAATCGAGGTGCAGGTGTCGGAGGATTTGGTGGCTTGGCTGGGAGGGGACGAGAACGGAGAGGTGATCGAAATTCTGGAGGACGAGGCCGGGTTCCTTCTCGTGCGCGATTTGGAGCCGGTGTCCTCCCATCCTACCAGGTTCTACCGCCTGCGGATCTCGCTTCCCGGAGAGGATGGCTGAGCCCCCCGATTGTGCTCCTCCCCAATTTCCGATGATCCCTGTAGCGGCGGTCTGCGACTGCCGGATTCTGATGATCTGGCGGGTGGAGCCCCCCTGAATGGCGGCGCTTCACGCAAAAAATGCCCCCTCAATTGTGCTCCGGATGTTCTGGAGTCAGGGAAAGAAGGTGATGATAGGGACTGATGTCGCGGAGCACGCGCGGCCAGAGTTGGCGGATGGATTCGGGGTCGGGGTCGGCCAGCGCCGGGGTGGGGGAGGAGAGGATCCAGGTGTCGCCGTCGATCTCGTCCCGAAGCTGGTCGGGGTCCCAGCCGGAATGTCCGGCGTAGGCCCGCACGTCGAGGCCCCGACGACAAGCCGACTCCGCCGCCCCGGCGGATGGCAGGGTCGAGAAGGAAAAGCACCGCTTTTCCGAATCCCACCCCATGCTGGCAAACACAAGCCGATCGGTGGCGACCGGACCGCCACGGAATACCGGAACCTCCAGCAGTTCCTCGCCCGCGTCGAGTATGGTGAGGTCGCTCACCTTGCAGTCTGCCGGTTGGTTGAGCACAAAGCCCAGCGCGCCTTGGCTGTTGTCATCGACCAGAAGGACCACGCTGCGCTGGAAGTTCGGGTCGCGGAGGCCCGGGCAGGCGATCAGGAGCTTGCCGGCGTGGCATGAATTGGCGTCGTCTCCGCCTGCCATGGAATTGAAGTGGGCACGACTCATAAACTTTGCCGGGTGACTCCCCCGACCCATCAGAATGCGCCGGATCCGCATGCTGCGCAATGGGAAAGAGAGTATTGGCCCTGGTAAGCCAATGCTTTTCCATCAACAGTGTCTGAGTGCGCAAAGAGCGTTGAGGGGCGGGAAAACAGCGTCCTGGCAGGGTGCCGAAGTGTTTGAAATCAATGGGAATCTATGAGATACCCAGATCTCAGGCATCAAGAAGCTCAAGAAGGGAAGTTGGCTCCTCCAGCGAGGTGAGCAAGAGATCAGGCTCGTGGAGAGCTAACTCCGCAGCGGAGAAGCCGCCGGTCGCCACCGCAACAGCCGCCGCACCCAAGTGGCGGGCGCAGTGAATGTCGCGCGGCGTGTCGCCAATGATCACCACCCGGGTCGGTTCAAACGTGTGGCCGCGACCTGCAGCGCGCTCGAGCGCAACCGGCCCGAGTCGGTTGCGGTCGGGGTGGTCGTCACCATAGGCGCCGATATCGAATTCAAAGTGCCCGGCCAAACCATAGCTCGTCATCTTGATCTCAGCTCCGCAGCGGGTGTTTCCGGTGAGTAGGCCCAGCAGGTGTTCATTCCGCTCGCGGAGGAGGTCTAGGAGAGACTCGACTCCCGGCAGCACCCTGCCTTCCTTCTTCGGGCCCCCTTCCAACTCAATCCGGAGGTGGTCCGTGTAAATCGAGAAAAAGTGTGAGCGCAGGCCGGGAGGCTCGGCTTCCCCGCGCCGGGCGAGAAAGTCCTCGAACAGTCCGTGATCGGTGGCCCCGGCCAGGTCGAGAGGCAGATCGCCGTCGCCAGGGAGTTCGAATACCTCGCGAAAGGCCCTGCTGAGTGCGCGCAGCCCCGCACCATCCGTGTGAAGGAGAGTTTGGTCGATATCGAAAAGGAGAAACTTGCGCGGCCTGGACATGGAAAACGAAGGGTTGGGAAGGGGAGGGATGAGGTGAGATGCGAGTGAAGGCACTTGGCAGCGGCGGGAAGACCGCTACAGTAGCCGGTGCATGATCATACGCTCTACAAGCCATGCCCGCGCCGGATTGATCGGAAATCCATCCGACGGGTATTTCGGTAAAACCATTTCCTTCATCATCCGCAACATGGAGGCCGAAGTGCTGCTGTGGGAATCGCCGGAACTCGAAATTCTCCCCGCAGCCAGGGACCATTCGGTGTTCCAGTCCCTCGATCACCTCGCCGAGGATGTGCGTGTTTTCGGATATTATGGCGGGATCCGGCTTCTGAAAGCCACCGCGAAAGGATTTTTTGACTACTGCCAGAGGGAGGGGGTGCGATTGGACAGGCGCAATTTCACTCTCCGTTACCAAAGCAAGATACCACCACAGGTGGGCATGGCCGGCTCAAGCGCCATCATTACTGCGGCACTGCGGGCAATGATGGCCTTCTATGGCGTGGAGGTGCCCAAACACACTCTCCCGAACCTGATTCTGTCGGTCGAGCGCGATGAACTCAACATTCCGGCGGGGCTTCAGGATCGCGTGATTCAAGCCTACGAGGGGCTGGTTTACATGGACTTCCAGCGCGAGCTGATGGAAGGGCGCGGATACGGCGAGTACGAGGAACTGGACCCGACCCTGCTGCCTCCGCTTTACGTGGCCTACAACACGAGACTCTCCGAGGGCACCGAGGTCTTCCACAATGACATCCGCGGGCGCTTCGAACGTGGCGAAGAGGCAGTGATCGACGCCATGCGGAAATGGGCCTCCCTGGCCGAGGAAGTGAGGTCGCTTCTCGTGGCGGGACGCGGCAGTGAAATTGGCCCTTTGCTCGACGCCAATTTCGATCTGCGTCGACAGATCTACCGCATCGGCGAGGGAAACCTGCGCATGGTCGAAACAGCACGCTCCCTCGGCGCATCGGCGAAATTCACCGGATCGGGCGGGGCGATCGTCGGCACATACAACGGAGAGGAAATGTTCCAGGCGCTGGTCACAAGTCTCGAGCCCCTCGGAGTGAAGGTCATCAAACCAGCCATTTCGCCTCTTGGCCAATGACCCGCCCGACTCTGGCATGGGGTTCACTGGCCCCCTTCGGCATCCTGCAACAGCAGGCGCTTGATCTCCTCAAGCGTCGCAGGATGTTCTGTCGCGCTGTGATCCGAAGGCACGACCAATTCAGAGACGGCAAAAGGTAGGTGCGAACTCCAATAGGGAACAATGCCGTCCGAAGATTCCTCAAGGGGGCCGGGTAGGCCACGATTCCCTATGATGGAGTGCGCGGGAGCCTCAGTCGGCAAAGGTGCCAGCCCCTGAAGGAAATGTGAGGAAGGGGACAGCCCGTCGGCACTGCTAGGCAAGCGGCGCTCGTCCATCACCCCGAAAGCCACAAGAGGCGAGCTGGCCACGTAACCCGTCAGCTCAACCGGAAACCGGATCAAGCGTGTCAGGAAACGCACGGGCGCACGGGTGGCCACCGGACTGCCCCGGTGCGGCACCGCCACAAAAACCAACCGGCGCACCGCCGGGTCCGCCTCGAAAACCACCGAGCGACGGAAAATGTCGTCCTCCGGAACCGACTCCCAGGCTTTGTCCGCATTGTCTCCAAGGAAATAATCCCAGATGTGCCGCCCGCTGTTCGTGGCCTTGGTTCTAATCAGGATCCCCCCCATGCTGTGGCCGAGAAGAACATATCCATCGCTGAAGCCGTGCACTTCGCGCAGCTCGTCGAGACTGTCGCGAAGAAGTGTTCCAGAGAAGGAGGGAGGCAGACTTGTGGGGTAGGTGAAGGAGTAAAACTGATACCGGCCGCCGATCCCAGGTTCCGCATTCAACTCGTTGATCAAGTTCTTCCACATGTCGGGGGTGGAAAAAAGGCCGTGAACCAACACCAAGGGAATGCGCTCGTCATCCGGATGCTCCAAGGCATAGAGGTCGGTTCGGGAAAGCCAGCCCGCCGGCCGAAACGCTGCCCGCAACGCACTTCGCGTCGCCCCGAACCTCGGAAAGGAAGTGGCCAGCGGAGCCGTGAAGTCCGCCGCCAAGGGCACAGACCTTCCCTCCACAATCAGTTCCTCCACCTGTCGCGGGTCGACTACCGAGAGCGTCGCGTTGCGCGGCTCTCCCCCCACGGGTGATTCGAAGGTCAAAAGGGCCGTAAGCGGCATACTATACCCCTCCGCACGACGGAAAGTGTCAGGCTTCACAAGAAGGCTTTGTAGAAATCCATCACGATCAAACGCAACAAGCGGCAGCCCCATGCCCTCACGGGTGATCCTACGGTCGAATCCGCTGCCAACGCGCACCTCCGAGGAGGGTCTGTAGCCGGGATACAACGCTAGCGCGCGGTGCGTGTTCTCCCCAAGCCGGAGCCGATAGGAATCACGCGGCCCCTCTACAACCCCACCCGCAGGCAACGCAAAGACCCCCTCGTCGGCCACAATTTCCATCAGCTGAATCAATGCGTCGTTATACACGCGCTCTGCTCGCCCGCATTCGTGGCTCAACACGCTTCCATCTCTCCTCCAATCCAGGTCCCAAGCGATCTCAGCGGCCAATAGCGCAAGGCCCGCCGCTTTTCCCGGGTCGCTCTCACGTGAAGCAGCACGCACCGCACCCTGTGCCACCCGTAACGAACTGCGATCAGGATCACGCTCCCCGGCCGGAGGAAGCGAGGCCAGGTCAACCGTTTGACACGACGAAATGACCAGAGCCAGCAGCATCGCAGCAACAGGGCATCGGGAAGAATGAAAGAGGGAAAGAGCCATAGATGCGCTTGGCGGTAAGATCCAAAACTATAGCGGACCGCAGCTATTGCCACCACTCGAATTTCTCCGTTCTTGAAAAATCATGTCACGGAAGCCCCCTCATTCCCACCGACATGCCCCGCAAACGGAACCACAGCTCAAACCACAAGATCCCGGGTTCGAAACATCTCATCTGAATCGAAGGCCACGACCCGAAACCAAGCCCAACCCGACCTCCCACAAGACGAAAACGATTGCCAAGCGCCGGGCCAATGTTTATCCTCGACGAGAGGAACTTCACCCCACCCACGATCATGACCTTCCGACAAGTGCCCCTATTGATTGCTGCCTGTTTGATTCCCATGGGCACCGCCCTGTCGACTGACGGGCAGGCAAATGGCGATGCCCCAAAGACCAAGGACGAGACCCCCGAAGTCGGCAGCCATGCCGAAATCACCGGCACCGTCCGCTCGGTTCTGGTCATGGATCGGTTTGGACACGTCATCATTCGCTTCGAGGACCACAAGGTCTACCTCTTCTGCCGCAGTGAGAATGTCGAAGAGGTCTTCAGCGGCCTGCCAGCCGAGGAAGCCGTCAGGCGCGGAGACCTGATCACCGCCCGCGGACGCGTCGAACTCTACCGTAACGATCCGCAAATCGTCCTCCGCTCGGCCGACCAAATCACCCTGCCAGAACGCCAGAACGACAACTAACCCGGTGCCAACCGCCAGGATACACCCAACCTCCATAAATATGACCTGGCCAATATTTTTATCTTGCGTTGTGGGCTGGGCGCGGTAGAGTGGAGAATGCTGAGACCAAGAGCGCTGGCGGAGCCCGGGCGGGCGGGGTTGTATCACGTGTGTTCGCGCGTGGTAGATAGGCGGGTGATTTTCGGCAAGCGCGAGCGGCGCAAGTTCATGGGACTGATGAAGGGCGGCGCGGCGTTTGCCGGGGTGGATTTGGTCAGCTGGGGCCTGATGGGCAATCATTTTCACCTGTTGGTGCGCGTTCTACCCGTGAATGCCGAAGAGTTGAGTGATGAGGAGGTTTTCTCACGAATGGAGCAGATTTATCAGCCGCCGCGGATGCGTCATTTCCGGGGCCTATGGGAGAGACTGGAGGGGGAGGAGGCTCGCCGTGTCTTTCTGGCACCATTCCGCGCCCGTATGGGAAATCTCAGTGATTTTGTGAAGACGCTGAAGCAGCGCTTTACGCAGTGGTTTAATCGGCGAACCGCTCGTGAGGGAACACTGTGGGAGGGGCGATTTTTTAGTGTGATGATCTCGCACAACGAGAGTGATGATGGCGGCGGTCTTGGTCTTCTGGCCCGCTTTGTCGCGGGATACATCGATTTGAATCCAGTGCGTGCGAAGGTTGTGCGGGAAGCGGATGATTGTGATTGGAGTGGTTTCGGTTCGGCTCTGCGGGGAGATGGGGAGGCGCTGGCCGGGATGCGGATCTTGTGGGGCAGCACGACAACGCGGGGCATGGATTCTCCACAGATTCTTGATCTTCACCGGGGCATGTTGGCGCGGGCACGTTTCCTTGACCGGGATGCAGAGGGCGCAGAGATGAGCAACAAGGTCGGTCATCCGGAGAAAAGCGACGACAGGGAATCGTCCCGGATTTGTGCTGCCCCTGATGAAGGGGGTGTTGTTAAGGCGGGCGCGAGTGGCGGACAATTCGAGGCTGGACCGCCGGTTCAGGATGAAGCGTCCGCCGCCATGCAGCTGGAGGCCTGTGTGCTATCCCTCATGGGCAGGCGCTGCATGGCACTTACCAAGAGGCGGGCACTGGGTCAAAGCTGGATGCTGTCCCACATCGAGTGAGAGAATGGCGTGAGCTGGGCCTTGCTCACCTTCTCATCCACATTGGCGAAGAGGGCTGGCCGTTCCTTGGATGCTGGTTTTTTCTAGTGTTTGGAAGGTTGTGGCCAAGGAAAGGCGATTCTACATTCTCGCAGGTTAGGAAGTGAAGATGGGGCGGCCGTCTTTATCGAGGGTGAGGGTTACGGTGTCGCCCTCGGAGAATCGACCCTGAAGGATTTCGAGGGAAAGCGGGTTGAGGACAGTGTTTTGGATCACGCGTTTGAGTGGGCGCGCGCCGTAGACTGGGTCGTATCCCTCGGTGGCGAGGTGTTCCCGTGCTTCCCTGGTGACCGAAAGGGGAATGCCTTTGTTAGCCAGGCGGCGGGTGACGCGTTCGAGCTGGATGTCGACGATGCGGTGGAGGTCCTCGGGCCGGAGGCGGTCGAAGATGATGGTGTCGTCGATGCGGTTGAGGAATTCCGGTTTGAAGTGTCCGCGCAGGGCTTCGAGCACGAGGGCCTCGCGTTGTTCGGCGTTTTCGGTGCCGAGAATGTGTTGGCTGCCGATGTTGCTGGTCATGATCAGCACCGTGTTCTTGAAGTCGACGGTGCGGCCTTGGCCGTCGGTGGCGCGTCCGTCGTCGAGCACCTGGAGCAGGACATTGAACACATCGGGGTGGGCTTTTTCGATTTCGTCGAAAAGGACCACGGTGTAAGGGCGTCGGCGGACGGCTTCGGTGAGCTGGCCGCCCTCGTCGTAGCCGACGTAGCCGGGAGGCGCGCCGATCATGCGGGCGACGCTGTGTTTCTCCATGTATTCGCTCATGTCGATGCGGACCATGGCTTGTTCGTCGTCGAAGAGGAATTCGGCGAGGGCGCGGGAGAGTTCCGTTTTGCCGACGCCGGTGGGTCCGAGGAAGAGGAACGAGCCGATCGGGCGGTTTTCGTCCTGCAGGCCGGCGCGGGCGCGGCGTATGGCATCGGCGACGGAGGTGACCGCCTTATCCTGGCCGACGACGCGGTGGTGCAGGCGTTCTTCCATGTGGACGAGTTTTTCTTTTTCCCCCTCCTGGAGGCGGGACACGGGGATGCCGGTCCACACGGAGACGACGCGGGCAATGTCTTCCTCGCGCACTTCCTCGCGGAGAAGGGGGGTGCTGTCGGGTGAGTCGGAGGTTGGCGATTCGGCTTCAGTGATCTCTGCCAGCTCGCGTTCTTTGCCCGGGATGGCTCCGTATTGGATTTCGCCGGCGCGGGCGAAATCGCCGCGGCGCTGGGCTTGTTCGAGTTCTGTGCGTAGGGTTTCGATTTCGGCCTTGAGGCGGCGGCTGCGCTCGACTTGTTGCTTTTCGCTTTCCCAGCGGGCTTTGAGGGTGGTGCTCGTTTCTTTGAGGGCGGCCATTTCGGCTGAGATCTTTTCGAGGCGCTCCCTGGAGGCGGGGTCGCTTTCCTTGCCGAGGGCCTGGCGTTCCATTTCGAGCTGCATTAGCTCGCGCTCGATCTCATCGATTTCGGTGGGCATGGATTCGAGTTCGATTTTGAGGCGCGAGGAGGCTTCATCGACGAGGTCGATGGCTTTGTCGGGCAGGAAGCGGTCGGCGATGTAGCGGTCGGAGAGGGTGGCGGCGGCGACCAGGGCGCTGTCGGTGATGCGCACGCCGTGGTGCACTTCGTAGCGCTCTTTGAGTCCGCGCAGGATGGCGATGGTGTCTTCGACGCCGGGCTCGCCGACGAGCACGGGCTGGAAGCGGCGTTCGAGGGCGGGGTCTTTTTCGACGTGTTTGCGGTATTCGTCGAGGGTGGTGGCACCGATGGTGCGGAGTTCGCCGCGGGCGAGTTTGGGTTTGAGCAGATTGCTGGCGTCCACGGCACCTTCGGAGGCCCCGGCACCGACGATGGTGTGCAGCTCGTCGATAAAAAGGATGATGGCACCTTCGGCGTCGGTGACTTCCTTGAGGAAGGCTTTGAGGCGGTCTTCGAATTCGCCGCGGTATTTGGCACCGGCGATCATGGCCCCGAGGTCCATGGCGATGACGCGCTTGTCGCGGAGAGAGTCGGGCACGTCGCCGCTGACGATGCGCCGGGCGAGCCCTTCGGCGATGGCTGTTTTGCCGACGCCGGGTTCGCCGATGAGGACCGGGTTGTTCTTGGTGCGGCGCGAGAGCACCTGCATGACGCGGCGGATTTCCTGGTCGCGCCCGATCACGGGGTCGATCTTGCCGGAGCGGGCGAGGGCGGTGAGGTCGGTGCCGTATTTTTCGAGTGCCTGGAATTTGCCCTCGGGATCGGGGTCGGTGACTTTCTGGGAGCCGCGAAGGGATTTGAGGGCGGATTCGAGTTTGTCTCGGGTGGCTCCTGATTTGGCGAGCAGCGATGCGGTGTCGGTGCCGGAGGCGGCCATGGCTAGCAGGAGGTGTTCGACGCTGAGGTAGTCGTCGCCGAGGCGGGTGCGTTCGGTCTCGGCGGTTTGCATCAGCGTGGCGAGGTCGCGGCTCATTCTGACATCGACGCTGGTTTGTCCGGCGATCTTGGGCTGGCGGAGCATCCAGTCGCGGGTTTCGCCGGAAATGGTGCGCGCGGATGTGCCGACTTTCTCAAAGAGGGGCGTGGCGAGACCGTCTGGCTGGCGGCACATGGCGTCGAGCAGGTGCATGGGATGCAGCTCGGCATGCCCCAGCTCGGCGGCCGTGGATTGCGCGGTGCGGAAGGCGTCTTGCAGCTTGTGGGTCATTTTCTCGGGATTCATGGTCAGTTTCTCCTTTTATTGCTTTTATTTCTATGTTGCAGGATCGGGGCCAGAATGTTTGTGCACTCCGGAGCCTCAGTGGCGCTAGTTTTTCCCTTGTTTTACAAGAAATCCCGATGCGGCGCGGGAGCAGCTCTTGTTGGGGGGGGGGTGCCGAAATGTCCCGGTGGTGCGACGATTTGTCCTATTCATCCTACGGCATTTGGGCACAAAAAAACCGGAAACCGACAGGAGCCGGTTTCCGGTTGGGAAGAGTTCGTAATGAACCCGGAGGCATGAATCAGGCGACTGCTTTGTCGTCGCCGCAGCCACCGCCGCCGCAACCACCTTTTTGGGAGCCGCAGCCGTCGGCAAGAAGAAAGGCAGCCTTGTCCTTGTCGCCGCAACCACTTCCGTCCTTGTCGCCGCAGGCGAGGAGGGAGGCGGCCTTGTCTTTGTCGTCGCAGCCGCCTTTTTTCTTATCGCCGCAGCCGTGGGCGATGGCCGTGCACTCGTCCTTGTCGCCGCAGCCGTCTTTTTTGGAGCCGCAGCCGCCCGCAAGAATGGAAGCGGCTTCGTCTTTGTCGTCGCAGCCACCTTTTTTCTTGTCGCCGCAGCCGGAGAGGATGGCGGTGCATTCATCTTTGTCGCCGCAGCCGTCTTTTTTGCCGGAGCAGTCGCCAGCGATCACGTTTCCTCCGGC
>SLCJ01000308.1 GCA_007125835.1 Verrucomicrobiales bacterium
CCCAAACCAAAGTGCGACACAAAATGCCCGCGCAAGGTGGTCGGACGATTGGCGGCGAATGCGGCCAGACCTGCCATGTTGTTTCCCCAGCGGGTCATCGAATCGTTAAAGCCCCGCCAGCGGCCAATCTGCTCTGGCATCTCCCCTTCAATCTCCTGCTGGAATGCCGCCACCTGCGCCCCCACCTCCACTTCGGAAAAATCCTCGTTGAGCAAGTCGGCCATGGTGTTGATGAACTCCCTGCGATACGGGTCCGAACGCAACAGCAAACGCAACAACTCCGTGGACCAAAGAGGATTGTAACTTGTGAGATTCGATGTCGCGGTGGCGTGGTTCAACGTGTTGTGGCTGAACCCCCAACCACGTGAACCGGTGGCCAGATCCACGTCATACAGCAGCCAGCGCCAGCGTCCGTCGTGCCCGTGGGGTGCGCCGGCGGCTGTCTCAGGCGTGCGCATGCGCCAGAAGCGGATGTTGTTTCCCGGCCAGTCGAAATTGCCCAGGTAAATTTGCGTCAGGCTGTAGAGGATATGGTTCCTGTAGTCCATCATGCCGCCCACAGCCTCATGCAGCGCCGGATCGTCGGGATCGCCGTCGCGCAGCAATTGCAGCATCGTGTTGTAATGCGCGACATCGCCGGACACCCCTTCATAGAGGATCCGGTTGCGCTCAAGAATTACCAGCTCGCTTCGCGGCACCCCGAATTTCAGATCAAAGTGGGCCGCACTATAGCGTTCGCGGAAATTCTGGATTCCCCAGTATTCCCCATTCAGAAATACGATCACCCGCTGGTAGGCAGCCTGTGAATCAATCGGCAATCGGTGCGCGATCGCCTGCATCAGATCGCGCAGGCCGGTGGCCCCCCAGCTGTCATTGACCCCACCATAGTCCGTGCCCCAGTCCGTGCCGCCGCTGCGCAGCATCAACCGCTCGAATTGTTGAAAAGGAACGTCGTCACGCGGATGGCGCGTCAGCCCGGGAAATACCGGGAAATTGATCACATTGCTGTCGTCATACGCCCGCCTTGCATAGAACCGGAGCGACTTGAGCCGCATCTGGCGCGATGCCGCGCCATGGATGCGGACGCCGAGATTCTGGCTGAAGCCGTGCGTGCCGTCCGGATGGTAATACTCGACATGCACGGGCCGCTCCCATGCTTCTCCGCGCTGGTTGTAGTTTCCATTGCTGCTGTTTCCAAAAACATAGATCCCCCTGTCGTCGCTGAAAAAATCATCGGGATCGATCGCCATCGACAGCACAGGCAGGGAATAGCGCGCAGCCCCTTCGGGGTGCACCCAGAACGTCCGGGTTGCCACCGGGCTGGGCAGGTATCCATCGCGCACCACCCGCGCCCGCACCACAGTGCCCATGAACTGAGGGCCGTCCGGAAGCCGCCACCCTTGGCTCGGGGCGTTGGTCTTGATCTCGGACAGGTAAACAGGTGCCGTCTCCTCGGGATACGAATACTCGGCTACCAGCCCGTCGGCACCACTCTGGCTGCCACCCGACAAATGGTCCGCAATCTCCGCTGTGGTGAGTGCGCGGTTCCACAACCTGGCATCCTTGATTTCACCATTGAACTCCGTCGTGCCCGAGCGCGAATCGCGTCCAATATAGTATGCACCGCCGCCCAGCGTGTAGGCCGTACCTGGAAAATTGCCCGCCGTGCCCACCTCGGTTCCGTTCAGATAGAGGCGCACCTGCGACCCGCTGCGCACGGCGGCGAGGTGGTGCCACTCGCCGTCGCGGGTATTCACCGCACCTGCTGAGCGGTTCATATCGAGCGTGCCGACGCCGGAATGCTGGACATAGACACGCACGCGGTTATCGGTATGTAGTTCGAGATTCAGCGCGTTGGCCCCATCGCCGAAATTTCCCATGAGGATATTGCGCCCGGTGTTGGTAGTGCGGAAACGTGCCTCCAGCGTGAAATCCGCTGTCGGCAGAACCGCCACCGGCGCGGGCATCGGCACGCGATAGCCAATGCCCAGTGCCGTGCCGTGGAATGGGCCGTCCGGATGTCCGCCCGTGTCTTCAAGAAATCCGGAAGCCGGCACCATGCTCCTCGCTCCAATCGGGATCGGCCCGTCAACAACCGTTCCACCGGATTCATCGATCGAGTCGATCCAATACACCACCTCGCCGTCCACCGAGGGCCCCGACGCGGGCGGTGAAAGCGTCAATCCAAAGGGCGATTGATGGAATCCGCCGGCATGAGAAAAATCAGGTGGATCAAGGACCCCCAGCCATTCGGTGGTCGTGTTGGGCGCGCCAGGCGTGGGTTCATCAAAAAACACCCACACTTCCGGATCGTCGGCCGAGCGCCCGTAGGACACATCGCGCGGCAGCACCACCGGCGGCACTGAATCCGCCAGCGTTCCGTCTGGCCGTGTGAGCGACAAAGGCTCGCCTGCCGACGAGATACTGAAATTGGCATGCGCCCACGGTGTGGCATCCGGGCGGTCCTTACCCGATGCCCAAATCAGCAGATATCCACCAGCGTCAATTTCGCTACCCGCTGCAAACGTCCACTTGAATGGCAGCGCAGGGTCATCGGAAATCCCCCAGCCCGCCATGTCCACTGCCGTCGGCCCGGGATTGTGCAATTCAATCCAGTCCTCGAAATCCCCGTCCTCATCTGCAATCGTCG
>SLCJ01000222.1 GCA_007125835.1 Verrucomicrobiales bacterium
CCTGCTCACTCACCTTGAAGCCGCAACAACGCAATCATTGAGCCTTCTGCTACCCCTTGCTTGCGTTGTCCGCCTCTGACACCCCTTCAGGGTGTCATTCCATGCCCCCGGAATCCGGAGGTCTGCGACCTCCGGCTACATTCTGCCAACCCTTCGGGTTGGAATCAGGCATCCCGCAATCTCTGACAGCCTGCCGATTTTCACTCCACGCCCACGATATCTGAGACCAAGGCACCACAAGCAGGGGTGCTTACAAGTGATATCCACCCCAGCCACCCACCACGAATAACCCGGTCGCCTTTCTCTGTGATATACGCACGATCACGACGTAGCTTATCTGTGACCAGCAAAGGCGGAAAGTATGTGGGGTGCAAGCTCCTTGTGGGACAACCAGCCCAACATTTATGCCCAGCCCAACATTTATGCCTGCCAAAATTTATGCTTGCAGCCCAACATTTATGCCTGCCAAAATTTATGCTTGCGCTCCGGCCGGTGTCACGCCGTGGCGTGAGATCTTCGTCGGCCTTTCACTCTGGCCATTCGCGGGGCCGCTGCGGCGGGGCCATGGACAATAAAAAACACCCGGGCCCGCAAAGGCCCGGGTGTTTGGGTTCGGATTGCCAGTGGGGTATCCGAATGAGCGGAATCCATGGACTTAGATTTCCACCTCTTCGATTTCCGAGGAGGAGGAGTCGCCGCCTTTTTCCTTGAGCCACGCCTTGCGGCTCATTTTGATGCGGCCTTTTTCGTCGACGCCGATGCAGATGGCGGTGACCATGTCACCCGGCTTGACGATCTCGTCCACCCGCTCGACGCGGCGGTCGGCCAGTTCGGAGACGTGGATCAGGCCGTCGCGGCCAGGGAGCACTTCCATGAACGCACCGAAGTCCTTGATGCCGGTGACACGACCTGTGTAGGTCTCGCCGACTTCGATATCGGCGGTCTGGCGCTTGACCAGTTGCATGGCGCGCTCGAGGCCCTCGGCCTTGATGGCGTAGATGCGCACGGTGCCGTCTTCCTCGACGCTGATCTCGGTGCCGGTTTCGGCCTGGATGCCGCGGATGATTTTGCCGCCGGGGCCGATCAGGTCGCCGATGCGTTCGGGGTCGATTTTCATCGATTCGATGCGCGGCGCATATTTGCTCAGCTCTTTGCGCGGCTCTGGCAGGCATTCGTTCATGGTTTCCAGCACCTTGCGGCGCCCTTGCAGGGCGATTTCCACGGCTTCCTCAAGGATGGAAAGCGGGATGCCAGGCAGTTTGAGGTCGAGCTGGTAGCCGGTGACGCCATCCTCGGTTCCGCAGAGCTTGAAGTCCATGTCGCCGAAGTGGTCTTCGGAGCCGATGATGTCGAGCAGTGTGTTGTAGCGCTTGAGGGTGTCGCCCTCAAACTCAGTGACCAGGCCGACCGAGATGCCGGCCACCGGGGCCTTGAGCGGCACACCGGCATCCATGAGCGCGAGCACGCCGGAGCACACCGAGGCCATCGATGTGGAGCCGTTGGACTCCATCACTTCACTGGTCACCCGCAGCGAATACGGGAATTTGTCTTCGTCCGGGATCACTGGAGCGACCGAGCGCTCGGCTAGGGCTCCATGGCCGATTTCGCGGCGGTTCTGACCACCGAAGCGGCCGGTCTCGCCCACCGAAAAGGGCGGGAAGTTGTAATGAAGCAGGAAACGCTTGCTGTCCGGGCCACCGGCGTAGGCGTCGAAATTCTGCGCTTCGTCGAGCGGAGCCAGGGTGGCCAGGGCCATCGCTTGGGTCTCGCCACGGGCGAAAATCGACGAACCGTGCGGGCGTGGTAGCACACCCACCTCAGCGCTCAGCGGGCGGAGGTCGCCCGGCGCGCGGCCATCGGCGCGGCGGCCTTTGTCGAGGATGCTGACGCGGAACGCCTTCTTCTGCAAGGCATCGAAGGCTTGGCTGATGGTGAAATCATCGGCGTTGGGGAAGCGCTCGGTGATCGCGGCGGACACTTCGTCGCGCAGCGCGCCGACGGCTTTCTGGCGTTCCACCTTGCTCGGCTGATAGATGGCTTCCTCGATGCGGCTGCCAGCCACTTCGTAAGCCACCTCTTCGATTTCGGCGGGCACGGCAAGCAGCGGCATTTCCCGCTTGGGCTTGCCGCAGAGGCGGCGCAGCTCTTCCTGTGCCTCGACGAGAATTGCCACATGCTTCTGCGCAAAGTGCAGGGCCTTGGTAAACTCGGCGTCGGGCACTTGGTCGGCGGCGCCTTCGATCATGATTACCTGATCCTTGCTGCCGACATAGACGAGGTCGAGATCGCTGTCCTCACGTTCGGTGTGGGTCGGGTTGACGACAAACTCGCCGTTGACCCGTCCGACACGGACGGCACCGACAGGCCCCTGGAAAGGAATGTCCGAAACCGTAAGGGCAGCGGAAGCACCGTTCATCGCCAGCACGTCGGCATCGTTCTGGCCGTCGGCACTGAGCAGCAGGGCGACAATTTGGGTATCGTAGTAGTAGCCTTTCGGGAAAAGCGGGCGCAGCGGTCGGTCGGTCATCCGGCAGGTAAGGATTTCCTTTTCGGTGGGACGCCCCTCGCGCTTGAAGTAGCCGCCCGGGAACAAGCCGGCCGCGGCCGCCTTTTCCTTGTATTCGACCGACAGCGGGAAAAAGTCCTGCCCCGGTTTCAGCTTGGTGGCGGAGACAGCGGTCACAACGACCACGGTTTCGCCGCATTGAACGGTAACGGCACCGTCCGCAAGGCGGGCGATTTTGCCGGTTTCGATTTTGATTTCAGTCGAGCCGACTTGGCTCGTCACTTGATGTATACTCATTTTCTTCTTTCTTTCTTCTGTTTTTCTGGTTTTCCTCGTGTTTTGGGTGGGAAAGGATTCGGCCGATGGCCGAACTCATGCTTGGCGGCGGCTTGCCATCGGCTGGCGCGCTTTCGCGGATGAAAAAAAGCCCCGGTTGGTTGGCCGGGGCGTTTTTTGGGGTCGAAAATGGTTCGCTCAGCGGCGGAGGTTGAGTTCCTGGAGCAGCTTGCGGTAGCGCTCCTCGTCGGTCCGCTTGAGGTAGTCAAGAAGGCGGCGGCGCTTGGCCACCAGCATCAACAGACCACGGCGCGAAGAGAAATCCTTCTTGTTGCGCGACATGTGGTCGGTCAGGTGGACGATCCTTTGGGTCAGCTTGGCAATCTGCACGGCGCTGCCGCCGGTGTCGTTTTCGTGGGTCCTGAATTGGGAGAGTTCGATAGTATTGCTCATTTCCGTTTGGGTTTGCGCCAGTCGCGGGGCCTCTTCCACCGCGTCCAGCAGGATTGGGGTGGCAACCCTAGCGCTCTTTCGCAAATGACGCAATCGAAAAAACAAGGTTTCCCTCCGGTCCGCAGGGCGTAGTTGGGGGTGAAATTGATTCGTCTCCCGATGGAGCAGCAAGCGTAATTCGACTGTGGCTTCGTCCACGCCGCCCGGATTGGTCCATGAACACTCTCGAACTCCCCAAGCAGATGCCGGTAATGGTGCTCCCCATGTGCACCTTCCTCCCACATGGTCTGCTGCCACTTTACATCTTTGAAGAGAAATACCGGGAAATGCTGCGCCATGCCCTGTCGGATGCGCGAATTTTTGCCTTGGCGATGCGCCGCGGCGAAGATGAGGACGACGCGGATGCGGTGGCGACGGTCGGCACCGCCGGCATGATCCGCGCCTGCGTCCGCAATCCGGACGGCACGTCCCACCTCCTTCTCCAGGGCCTGCGCCGAGTCGAATTCCTGCGCTGGCACGACGATTCTCCCTTCCCCCTCGCCGACGCACGTGAATTGGTCGCCGAAGTGCGCGACCCGGAAACCTGCCAGAGAAGGGCCGTCGATCTCGTGCGCCGCGCCTGCGCCTTGTCGAAAACCCACGGCACCCTCTGCGATCAACTCCGCCAACACCTCGCCGACTTGGACGACCCCGAACCCGTAGCCGACATCGTCGCCTACAATTTCATCCGCTGCCCCGCCAAGCTCCAGGAAATCGTCGAAGAACCTCTCCTTGATGAACGACTCAATCGCGTGGAACGTGCGCTGATGGCCCTCGAGGGCTGATCCCGCACGCTTTACGCTCCATGGCTAGATCCCCCGGCACGGCCCCCTTGATTGAAGCCCTCCGCAGCCGTTTCGGGCACGAGGGCTTTCGCGGTCCTCAGGAGGAAATTGTCCGCGCCCTCCTCGACGGCCAATCCCTTCTGGCCGTGCTGCCCACCGGCATTGGAAAATCCCTGTGCTATCAGTTGCCTGCGCTCATGGGGGACGGACTCACAGTAGTCGTCAGCCCGCTGCTCGCGCTGATGAAGGACCAAGTCGACGCCCTCCGGGCCCGCGGCCACGCTGCGGAAAGGCTCGACTCGACCCGCAGCCCTGCCGAGCGCGCCGAAATCACCAATCGCCTCGCCGCTGGAGAATTGCGCCTGCTCTACCTTTCTCCCGAGGTGTTCGTCGCGGCCACCACACGCAAAATGCTTCGCGGCCTCGCGCTCGAAAGGCTCGTCGTCGACGAGGCCCACTGCGTCGTCGAGTGGGGGCATCAGTTCCGGCCCGACTACCTGCTGGTCGCACGCTGGGGCAGGCGGCTGCCCTTCAAACATGTCGCCGCTTTCACCGCCACCGCCACGCCGAAGCTGGCCCGCGAAATCCGACGCTCGTTCAGCATCCCCAAATCCGCCGAATTCAGACAGCCCGCCCACCGCCCCAACCTCGCCCTCCGCATCACCCCCTGCCGCACCGGCGAAAAAACCACCCGACTGATCCGCCTGCTGCGGGAAAACCCGGGCGACACCCTCGTCTACACCACCCGCCGGATCACCGCCGAAGCCGTCACCGCCGCACTGCGCCGCGAGGGCATCGCCGCGCGAGCCTTCCACGCAGGCCTCCCGACCCCCGTGCGCCATGAAGTTCAAGACGGCTTTCAAAAAGGCGCGATCCCTGTCGTGGTCGCCACCATCGCCTTCGGCATGGGCGTCGACAAGCCGGACATCCGCCACGTCATCCACTACAACCTGCCCGCCAGCATGGAAGGCTACGCCCAGGAAACCGGGCGCGCCGGACGCGACGGCGTGACGGCCACCTGCCATTGCCTCGCCAGCCATGGCGACCTGCGCAGCCTTCGCGACCTGAAAGAAGCCGCCAATCCCCCGCCTGAAACGCTCGCCGCCCTGCTCGACCGTATACTCCGTCTCGGAGCAGACTTCGAGATCCCGCTCTACGAATGGAGTGTCGCCAATGACATCGAAGTGGGCGCAATCGAAGCCCTCTTGGCGCGTCTGGAAATGGATGGCATCGCCCGTGCAAAAGGTTCGCGCCCCTCCCGTTTCGATTTGCGGTGGCTTCGCCCGCTCGAGTCGATCCTCAGCGGGCGCGACAAAGCCGAAGTGCGATTGCTAAGGCACATCCACACGGCCTGCCCCCAATCCTTCGGCTGGCTCCGCCTCGATCCCGAGTCCCTCCCCGCACCGCTCCACCCGACACCGGCAAAAATCTCACGCCTCCTGCACTCGCTCGATTCCGCTGGCGATGCACGCATCCGCAACCGCCGCCCCATTCACCGCTATCAAATCACCCGCCCCCCGGCCGAACCGAAAGAATGGATCCGCCGGGTCGTCGAAGATATGGATGAACGGCATCACTCCGCCTTGCAGCGCATTTCCGAGGTTGAACGCTTTTTCTCCTCCCGCTCCTGCCTGGCCCGGGCCCTCGCAGCGCATTTCGGCGACCGCAACCTTCCCTCCTGCGGCAATTGCGAGCGCTGCATCAATCCAACCCATCCCCGCTGGCCAACCGACCCCGCCGCACCCATCACCGACACCCACCGCTCGACCATACGCGCCCTCGCGTCCGAAAACCACCCGGCTCTCTCCACGCCCCTGGCACTCGCCCGCTTCCTCCTCGGCCGCTCCAGCCCCGCAACCCGCCGCGCAAGACTCACCAACCACCCCGCCTTCGGCCTGCTCAGTGAAACAGGCCACGACTCGATCCTAGCCCTGACGAAAGCCATACTGACAAATGTTACCTCGCGCCAGGCAAGGTGAGGATGAACTCTGTCCACCCCTCGCGACTACGCCCGGTCGCCACATCGCCGCCGTGGGCGCGCGCGATCTCTCGCGCCAGACTCAAGCCCAACCCGAGACCGCCGGGGCTCTGCCTCCCGCCATCCCCTCCCCGGAAAAACCGCTCGAACACACGCTCCCTCTCCTCATCCGCAATTCCCGGCCCTTCATTTCCCACGCTCAGTCGGGCGACTCCCTCATCCTGGCGCAGCC
Organism: Verrucomicrobiales bacterium; assembly: GCA_007125835.1. Taxonomy (GTDB): domain Bacteria; phylum Verrucomicrobiota; class Verrucomicrobiia; order Verrucomicrobiales; family SLCJ01; genus SLCJ01. The sequence goes on from SLCJ01000222.1 coordinate 6,270, forward strand.
CCACATCCACCCTGCCACCTGGCTTGTTATACTTCACCGCATTGACCAGAAGGTTAAGCACCGCCGTCTGCAGCAGTGAACGGTCGCCCTCGATCATCACCTCATCTGCCACATCCACCCGAAACTCCAGACCAGAATCGCCGCCCAGCAAACGAGCATCCTCCACCGCGTCAAGAACCAATGCAGCAATATTGAAACGCTCGCTCGCTAGAGGCAGCGCCCCCGCATCCGCACGCGCCAACATCAACAACCCACGGGTAATCGTCTTCAACCGCTGCACCTGCTCCAGCAGTCGCAGACAAAGCACCTGTTGCGCCGAATCATCGGCAGCTATTCGCAAGGCCTGCTCGATTTCCCCCTGCATCACCGCAAGCGGCGTCTTCAACTCGTGCGACGAATCTGCGCTGAAACGCGCCGCCTGATGAAAGCCCCTCTCCAGTCGCTCCATCATCTGATTGAGCACCTCGATCAACCCGTTGATTTCCGGACTCCCTGGCGCCGGATCAAGGCGGACCGACAGGTCGCGTTCGCTGATCCCGGCCGCACGCTCTGCCATCTCACCGATCGGGCGCAGCGCCCGCGCCGCCACCATCCATCCCCCCGCCAGGATCAACACCCCGGCCGCCGGAATCACCCAAAGAAGCACGCGCCGAAGCTCCGCCATCTCCGACCGCACACCGGCCAGATCAATCCCAATCACCAGCACCCGCCCGCGCCCACCCAGCACCCCAATTCGCCACACCCCATCCTCTCCGGCATCTACGGTCTCAAAAACTGTCGGCCCGGTGATCATCGCCATCGACTGGGCACCCCGCCCGCCTCCGCGCCGCTCCCCCGCTCCGGCGCGCTCCGCATCCATCCCCTCCTCCGCGCCCTCAGGCAGCCGTTTGAAAAATGCCCGCGGATCGATCGCCTCCGGCCAATCCGGCGACACATGCAACACACTGCCCGCGCCGTCGCCCACCGCCGCTACGGGGGCACGGCCCGCCCCCCCTTCACCAAACACATAAACCAGCGACTCCCCCATCCGCTGCAGCCCGCCACCCTGAGTCATCCAGCCCGGCATGCGCAGGCCCAGCGAACGAATCTGCGCATCAATTGCCTCCACTTTCTGGCGCTCGATCACCACCCAGAACGTCCCCGCAAATGCAACCAACACCACCCCCGAAACAAGGGCCGACAGCAAGGCAATGCGGAAACGAAGAGGCATCATCAGTCGCGGGAATCTGCGCGCAGGCGGTAGCCCACCCCGCGCACGGTTTCGATCAGTTTCGGCTCATGCCCGTCATCAATCTTGCGGCGCAACCTCTGGATATACACGTCCACCAGATTGGTCCCTGGGTCGAAATCATACTCCCAAACCTGCTCGCAAATCTGAATGCGTGTGAGCACGCGGCCCGGCGAACGGGCGAGATATTCCAGCAACGCAAACTCACGACGCGTCAGCTCAATCCGCTCCCCACCCCGCGTCACCTCGCGAGTGACAAGGTCTATGCTCAGGTCCGCCACACCCAGCACGCTTGTCGGCCGCCCCTCGCTGCGACGGATCACCGCATGCAAGCGCGCCACCAGTTCCTCGATGAAAAACGGCTTCACCAGGTAGTCGTCGGCTCCGAGGTTTAATCCCTCGAGCCGCTCATTCAACTCTCCCCGCGCCGTCACCAGAATCACCGGCACCGACATCCCCCGTGAACGAAGTTGGCGCAGGATGCTCAGCCCATCCCGGCCCGGGAGCATGATATCCAGAAGAATGGCATCATACGGCCGACCCGTCGCAAGCTCGTAGGCCTCGCTTCCATTCTCCGCGACATCCACCGCGAAACCTTCCGCCTCCAGACCCTTGCGGATGAATGACGCGATCTTTCTCTCGTCCTCTGCCAGTAGAACTTTCATTTTGAAAAACACCAATCCAAACGACCGGAGGATCACTCCCCCCCCGGCCCGACCTTCCGCATCTTCGACCAGAACCACCCTCGACGCAATCGGCGCTTTCCGCTGGCCACCCGTCCGCTTTTCAGCTATCTTCCCGATCCTGTCCCGTGAGCATGCTGCAAAAATCCCCCGCCAAAAAGCAGCCCGCGCGCGATCCGGTTTGGAATCCCGCACGCTGGCTACCCACCACCCGCGACGAAGTGCTCGCCCGCGGCTGGGACCAACTCGACGTGATTCTCGTCTCCGGCGACGCCTACGTCGACCATCCCGCCTTCGGCACTGCTGTCATAGGCCGCCTCCTCGAAGCCGAGGGCCTCAAGGTCGCCATCCTCGCCCAACCCAACTGGCGCGACGACCTCCGCGACTTTCGCAAGCTCGGCGCTCCGCGCCTGTTCTTCGGCGTCACGTCCGGTTGCATGGATTCGATGGTCAACCGCTACACCGCCGCGAAAAAACTCCGCAGCGAGGATGCCTACACCCCCGACGGCCTCCACGGCTTCCGCCCCGACTACGCCACTACCGTCTACTCCAACATCCTCAAGGATCTCTACCCCGATGTCCCCGTCATGATCGGTGGCATCGAAGCCAGCCTGCGGCGCGTCACCCACTTCGACTACTGGTCGGACAAACTGATGCCATCCATCCTCGCCGACAGCCGCGCCGACCTCCTCATCTACGGCATGGGTGAAATGCCACTCAAAGAATGTGTGCGCCTGCTGCTGCGCGGTGTCCCTTTCTCCTCGCTCGCCGCCGTGCCGCAAACCGCCATGCTGCTCTCCCCGGGCGCCACACCAACAAAAAACCGCAACTGGGAGGATTTCGCCCTGCACTCTCACGAGGAATGCCTCGACGACCGTTCCGCCTACTCCCGGAATTTCAAACACATCGAAACCGAATCCAACCGCGTCCGCGCCCGCCGCCTCATCCAGCAAACCGGCGAACGCCTGCTCGTCATCAATCCCCCCTTCCCGACAATGACCGAAACGCAGATCGACGCCTCCTTCGACCTGCCCTACACCCGGCTCCCCCATCCGAAATATCGCAAGCGCGGCCCCATCCCCGCGTATGAGATGATCAAGCACTCGATCAACATGCACCGCGGCTGCTTCGGCGGATGCAGCTTCTGTACTATCTCCGCCCACCAGGGGAAATTCGTCGCCTCCCGCTCCAAAGCGTCCATCCTCCGCGAAGTCGACTCGATCAAACAAATGCCCGACTTCCGTGGCACCATCAGCGATCTCGGCGGCCCTTCCGCCAACATGTATAAAATGAAGGGCAAACGCCAGTGGATCTGCGACGAATGCGTCCGCCCCTCATGCATCTGGCCGGATGTCTGCCGCAACCTCGACACCGACCACACGCCCCTGCTCGACATTTACCAAAGTGTCCGCAACACCGAAGGCGTAAAGCACGCCTTCGTCGCCAGCGGCATCCGCTACGACCTCTTCCTGCACGACAAAAGCAACACCCCGGAGGCAAAGGCCAGCCACGAGAAATACATCGAAGAACTCGCCGCCCACCACGTCCCCGGCCGCCTCAAGGTCGCCCCCGAGCACACCAGCGACCACGTCCTCCGCGTCATGCGCAAGCCGACCTTCGACTTGTTCTATGACTTTAAAAAGAAATTCGACGCCGCATCCGCCAAAGCCGGCAAGCCCGACACGCCGGTGATCCCCTACTTCATCAGCTCACACCCTGGCTCGCGTCCCGAAGACATGGCCGAACTCGCGCTCAAGACCAAAGACCTCGGATTCCGCCTCGAACAAGTGCAGGACTTCACTCCCACGCCGATGACCGTCGCCACGGAAATCTACGCCACCGGAGTCCATCCCTACGACGGCAAACAGGTCGAAGTAGCCCGCACCCCCGAAGAAAAGCAAACCCAACGCGGATTCTTTTTCTGGTATAAACCCGAAATGCGCAACACCCTGCGCAACACCCTCAACCGCCTCGGCCTCCGCCACATCGCCTCACGCCTCCTCGACGAAAAACGCCCCACAAAAAACGTCACCCCGCCACCCCACATTACCCCCTGCCGCAAATCCCAATCCAAATCC
>SLCJ01000316.1 GCA_007125835.1 Verrucomicrobiales bacterium
AAACCGCGAACACCTCGCCGCCGATCACGAGCGCCGCACCCGCCTTCACGAAGCCCGCCGCCAATGGCTCAAACAGAACCCGCCACCACCCGACAAGCCCCCGGTGGTCAATTTCAAACGCTTTCAAACGCGCCCGCTGAATCTGGCCTGAAATTTCCCAAGAAAACACAGAATTTACCAAGAATTCCCAAGTTTCGATAAGCCATTCCAAGCAACACGAGCATGAAACCACTGCCCGCACTTCTCACCATAGCCACCCTTTGCGCTGCCACGCCACCCCAAGCAGCCCCACCCACCGGCCCGCCACCTCTCGGAGCCACGAAATCGACGGCCTCCCTGATGTGTGGAAAATTTACTGGTTTGGCACGCTCGACCCCGGCCCTAAGCATGGGAGCAATCTGGCCAGCGCTCTGGGGGGCGTTCGATCCCGTGTTCCACCAGCGGCTCTCCTGCGGACGTAGAAAGGCCGTGGCACCTCCGTTCGCCTCATAGAGGTGACGATAGGATCGGTAGTGCGACCTGAGATTGTCAAATGTGGCCACGCCGCCGGTTTCAAAACGGTGTGTGTAGGACGCCGCGCCGAAGCTCACATGGATGTTCACCGGTTCGGCCGAATTGACAGGCGGGAAGATCGGTACTTCGCCACCGGCCACCCCACCGCGGAACGGAGTGGCCATTCCCTCCCATTGCTCCAAGTTGAAAACGGAATCCTCCATTTCAAACGCAAGGGAAAGGTCCTTCTTGAGTCCGCCGCGCACCACATCCGCCAAAACGCCACGAGATGTAGTCGTGAACCCCTCGTTCAGACGTGCCATTTCCGCTGGACTGAATGCGAGATCCGGGTCCAACGCCACCTGCCCCGGATTCACCACCTTGCCCGAGCGTGCCGCCCATCCCTGCTCCGGATGTTCCATGATTCCCGAGACGGCAAGGCCGGGGCGCAGCGGTGCCTGCAGTACATCATTGGCGTTTCGTGGGTCATCCGGACCCCCCACATTCAGTCGCGCGCGGGTCGCCTCCTGGCGCACGGCCCAAGCGTACGCACCGGGAGGTGCCGACGCACCGCAAGCCCCTCGTCTCCATTCAACAAAAGATCCGAATCCGCCGTGATGCGGCGGTCATCACCCAACTCGCGCTGAAGCTCGCCTCGGCCACAAATTATCACCCGCAAGCAGAATCAACGCCACACGCCGCCGCTTGGCCTCCTCGACACTTTCCCGAAACGATTCCTCCGTGGTGGTTTCCTCGCCGGTCGCAAAATGCCGATTCGTCCGGTAGGCGCGGGCCATGCGCGCGCTGTATTCCCGGTAGGGTTCTCCGCGCTCGTCATCGCGCTGAAGATGGGTGTCGGCAATCACCATCACGCGCACCCTGCGCTGCACTGATTCCGGTTCACGCGCCGGGTGTCGGGGAGCGCCCCCCCGCGCGACTCAATTTGTTCAACTTTCTACGGTCGCAAAGACGTGTGGGGTTTAGTCTGCAACGAAATCGTCGCAGACCCTCCCGAAGCACAAAATTCACGCCGTGGCAGCGGGCCGCTATGGATTCTGGGAGGCCGAGGCCAGCCACTGCTGAAAGTCCTGCGCGGCCGACAAACCCTGGGGCCCCAGTGGCCGCCCCGGCCCGCCCAGCGCGGCCACCTCCAGCGGTGTCAGCGCACGGTCAAAGCTGGCGAGCGTCGCCACGAAGAGCGACTGGTTTTCGTTGTCTTCATCGGCAAAAACCAGCACCGTCTGGGGGTCCAGGCCCCAGCGGCTGTCAAGGGAGGCTGTGCTGTAGGTGTGAAAGTGCGTTCCGTCGAGGTAGGCGTGGATTCCCCCACCCGGCCTGAGATCGAAGGTGAGAACCATTCGGTGCCACTGGTCGCGCGGCACCGCCTGCGAGGAATACCCCAACCCGCCACGGCCAAGGCTGCCGGGGGGCGAACTGCCGAACGCATTGGCCCGAACGAAAAATTCGGCGTCCGCCATGTTACTCAGGTCGGTTTGAATGAAAGAATGCCATTGCACCGCACCCGGCAGCTGGATGTCGTAGACGAGGGAATACATGTTGGTTTTCGCCCCGCCGCCGTTGGCACCAATCTGGTGCGGCACACTGAGATGGTTCCCTGGCCCGGCCACCGTAGCCAGCACACCCTGAAGCGTGAGCGGTTCCGTCTGTTGGTCAGCCAGTTCTCCAAAATGCTGTGGAGCGACTCCGACGACGGTCAGGTCGGCTCCCACTGTGGCATGTCCGGGATTCTCCGGGTCCTTGAATTCCCAGAGCCCGGTCAACCCGTCCGGCACCGGTGCCTGTCCCTCGACAAGCAAATCGGCCACAACCACCCAATCGCCCACCACCGCGTCCGCATTGATGGCACGCGCCCGTATCGGGTAAGTGCCTTCTAATGCGTAGATCCTCTCCAGCGCCAGCGACGAGCCGGATGTCACCGGACCATGCCAAACCGTGTCGCTACCATCCCCCCAGTCCATCTCGATCTCGACGGCCAGTCCACCGGGATCCGAGGCCGTGAGCGTAAAACTTCCCTGAGTTCCAGTGGCGAGTGGCGCTTCGGGCATGGCATCCACTGCGACGACAGGAAGCGGAGTGGCGGCAAACGCGCTGAGAATGGGCTCGCTCGTCCAGGCGGCCGGGCGATGCAAGCCGAAAGCATGCGCCACCGTGGCCGCCGTATCGTGCACCCGGACCAGCGGCCCGAGGTCCGCACCGGTGCGCACGCCGCCGCCGGAAACAATCCACGGCACGATCACCTCCTCCGCCGTGCTGCCGCCATGACCAGTCCCCAGACCGCCATGGTCGGAGACAACGATCAGCAGAGTGTTGTCATACAGGTCCAGGTCCGCAATTTCATCGACCATTCGTCCCACCATTTCATCCACCACTTCAATGGAGGTCAGGTAGGGCGGTGACTCCCATCCATGGGCGTGACCGTAGTGGTCGGGCAAGTCGATCTGGATGAATAAAAAGTTCGCCTCGTCGTCCCGCAGGCCCTGCAACGCCCGCTCAAGCGTCTCCTCGGCACGCAGGGTTCTTGTTTCCGTATTTGTAGTCGGCGTGCTCGGAATGAACAGCACGTCCACTGTGCCAGGCTCGATCAGAACTTGGTTCGTGGCCCAGTCTGTGTAGAAGCCGGTTTTCAATTCGGGGCGCTGGTTCTTAATCAAAGTGAGGATCGACGGAAAAAATCCCTGCTCATTGGTGATGGTCGGGTGCAGCGGACTGCTGCCCGGGCGCCAGCTGTTCGATGTGATCCCGGTCTGCTCGGTATCCGCTCCGAATAAGAATGCCCCCCAGTTTGGAAGGCTTGCCGTCGGCATCACCGCACGCGCCCCCAGCGTGTACGAACCATCGTCCATCAGCGCGTCCATTCGCGGAGTGTCCGCCGCCATCAGGCCAGCGCTGCTCACACCGTCCAGACCAAGCACGATCACATACTCGTATTCCATGACTTCAACTGCTAATGCGGTGATGGGCCTGGCCGGTCCGGCCGCAAGAATGCCAATGCCCAGCGACAGCATCGCCATGCGCCTTGCGGCCGATGGGGTGAAGATACCTTGCTTTTTCATGAACTAACTCAGGAGGGGGTTGGGATTGTTTGAAAGCGAATTCGGAGCGGACGTGATTGCGGCACTCCGGGGACGCAAAGCCACCACCACTAAATTGAGTGCTACCCGGAACCGAAACAGAGGTCAATGTGTTTTTGCAATAAAAACCGGAAATTGTCAATCGTCGCCGACCCCGAAGTCACTTGAAACGTGCCGTTCCGGTGGATGTAAAAACGTCGGTCGGTTGAGGCAGGGTTGACGTTGTTGACGTTCAATGTGCCGCCGTTCACAAGCATCAGGTCGTCGGGGCCGTTTCGGCCGATGCGGAAGTTGTGGAGGTCGTTGTTGCCGTAGGTTCCCTCGAAATTCACCGTGAGGTCGCCACCGTTCAGATTGTAGGACGAGGTTTGACCGGCACCATCGGAGAGGAAGAATCTGCGGTTCAGGTTTGTGGTCACGCTGCCGCCGGATTGGTTAAAAACCCCGGCGTTGTTTCCGCCGACAATAAAATAGTCGCCTGTGTGATCCAGCGAGCCGTCATGCAAAGCCTACCGGACCGCAAGCATTGCCAAGCACTGCGGAAACGTCTACCATGGTGGAAGTGCAGGCGTTTGGCTGCGGCACAGGCACAGCCCGCATGCCGGGAAAGCGTCCGGCGGATCAAAATCCGCACTAAACCAAAGCCACCCAATTTGCCGTTATGAGTGCCAGACGAAAAATGAAAGAGCCAGCGTCGAGCTGTGGTGATGATTTCGAGGCTGACGAGTTCGTGCGCGAACTGACCGCCAGCCAGGAGGACCTGTTGGTTTTCATCCGCATGATGTGCGGCAACTACCATCTGGCCACCGAGATCCGCCAGGCCGTGAATATGGTGCTTTGGCGCAAGCGCGAAGCATACCAACTTGGCACGAATTTCCGCGGCTGGGCTTACCGCATCGCCCAGTTCGAGGTCAAGTCCCACCTCCGCAAACTCAAACGCGATCACATGATCTTCCTCAACCAGGAGGTGATCGACCTGATCCACTCCGAGGGCCCCGAATTCATCGACGAACTTCCCGAGCGCCGGGCCGCCCTCGCCTCCTGCCTCGAGTACCTCACCCCGCCGCCGAGGACGGCACATTGTTAACCGAGCACAGCCCCCTTGTCGGATTGGAATGGAGCGCACAAAGTGAACGCGAACCAACCACCCTCTCGCGGTCCCGACTCGACACCTCCTTCGGTGCCCGCGAACTCGTCGCTCGACTGCCCCCCCACCCCGAGCCATCCGCCCGCGACGTCTACCTCTTCCATTTCGACTTCCTGCAGCCCGAGCACATGCAGGACAAGGAGAAACGGCAGGATGGCTTCGAATCCATTACTATTCTCTGCACCAGAGAAAAGCCGCTTTTCAGCATCCGCGCACTGGCCGAACACGGCCACCGCTGGTTTCTGCATAACGACACCGACGGCTCATCCTCGCCACTCACCCTGGTCGGCGCGCTCTGGCCTCACAAGCTCACCGTGTGCTTCGACCTGAATGGCAGGGTCACCCTCCACGACGGCCCCACCGCCCAGGCACCCATCATCGCCGAGCTGTTCATTGCCGATCCCCTGCAGGTCGGAGCCCTGCTACTCACCAACCGTACCGGCGGAGACCTCGCCCTCAACCGGATCGAGGCCGGAATCCTCACCGAGAACCGCGACGAAGACAATCCTCTCCACTGAGCGCGTGGTTCATTGCATCGATTTCACCACCCTCACCCTCCCACCTCAGGCTGGTCCGAATCGCCTCGGTCACAAACTCTTTTGCCCGAGATACAGAGGAAGGCAGGTCCTGCCCGCAGGCCAGGCCCGCAGCCACCGCCGCCGAGTAGGTGCAGCCGGTGCCGTGAGTGGAAAAACCGCGCAGAAACGGAGCCTCATGGCGGTGCACGGACCCATCGGCAAGTGCCAGAAGGTCAACCGCCCGCTCACCGCGCAAATGCCCGCCCTTGAGCAACACCGCACACCCATACCGCCCGACCAGCCGCCGGGCCACGCCCTGCAACGCCGCCTCGTCCCGCACGACGGGCTCCTCCAACAACACCGCCGCCTCGTCTAGATTCGGCGTGATCAATGTCGCCTTCGGGACCAGGCGCCGCCGATACACCTCCACGGCGGCCTCCTCGACCAGAGGATCCCCCGTCGAAGCCACCATCACCGGATCCACCACCAACGGTCCTTCATAATCTTTGAGCGAGGCCAGCACCGCCTCCACATGCTCTGCAGAAAACAACATGCCCGTCTTCACCGCCCCGACGGGAAACGCCCCCAGCATCAGCGAGACCTGATCCGCCACCAGCTCCGATGGCACGGCATGAACACCGCGCACCACACGGCTGGTTTCGGAAACCACACATGTCACTGCGGTAAGCCCGAAAACACCGAGTGCGGAGAATGTCTTGAGGTCGGCCTGGATGCCCGCGCCCGCCGAGCAGTCGGATCCCGCGACACTCAAGGCCACCGGAATCCCGCTTCCGATGCCCGCATCACTGCCAGCCCTATGGCCTGCACCAGGGATCATCACTCCTCTTTGCGCAGTTTCGGGGCGATGAGAATGACAAGCAACACGACCACAAGCACGGCGGCCACCACGAGCACCACCGGAAAACCCTCGTCGGCCATCTCCCGCTCCCGTTCCTCCTCGCGGTCGCTTGCAGCCGCCTGCTCTTCGGCTTCCCTCCGCTCCGCCTCAAGAGCAGCTTCCCGCTCCTCGATCTCACGCTGCCGCGCCTCCTCCTGCTCCTGCCTCTCGCGCTCACGCCGCTCCATTTCCGCCTGCCGCTCCTCTTCACGAAGGCGGGTCTCCTCGTTGCGCACCCTCGTTTGCAATTCACGCGCGTAGGAGATGGCGGAGATGCTCTGATAATCGCTGTCCAAGGCCTCGCGAGCCTCCCGGATCCTTCCCTCCCGCAGTAAACCATCCACCTCGCGCAGCCGAGCGCCCTGCGCGAGCAAGTCCTCGGAATTGATCTGCTCCAAACGCTCAATCTCGTTATCAACCACGCGGGCGGCATCCTGCAGCGAGCGGATGATCTCCGGATTCACAGGTAGCCATTTCGTGCGCGATTCGCGGCGCACGTCACGAAGCCGCTCCTGAAATGCACGCTCCGCCTCACGCCGCGCATCCAGAATCTCACGCCGCTGCTCGGGCGTCATCGAGTCCATGCGCTCACGTTCACGCTCTTCACGCTGTTCCTGCAGACGGATTCCCTCCGCCAACTCCGAACGGTAGCGCCGCAGCAGCGGCATAGCGCTCTCCAGCGCTCGGGCGAACACATCGGTTCCACCGTGTGACTGCTCAATCACTTCAAATTGCTGGAGCGCGTCGACGCGGCGCCCCCGCTGCACCAGTTGCTCGAATCGCTGGAGCGCGATCTCGCCATCGATCCAGAATTTATCGCGCTCGTAGTCTTCCGCCGTGATCCACTCCCCTTCGAACTTCAGCCCGCCAGCGGCCACCTTTTCCCGCTCCTCCCCCAGGGTGCGGGCAACCTCCTCCACACGCGCCCTGTGACGGCTCTCCGGATACTCTTCGAGAAACCCGGCCACCGGACCGTTGATCATGGCATCATATTGCTCGACATCGAGAAGGTCTGCCGTTGGGAGGAGTGCTTCAATCTCGGCAGCGGCACGCTCATCCTCGGGAATCACCACCATTTCGTCAATCTGACTGCGTTCGATCTCCCGCTCCTCGAAGATTCCGCGCATCACCTCGACGGAAAAAACCACCTCGGTCTCACTCTCCGAAACCAGCCTGCCCTCAAGAAGCTCGCCGGTTGTCAGTTGGATGCGGTCCGGGGGCGAGGCCTGGGAAAAAGGCAGAATCACGGCACAAATGAGGGCGGCCCACAAAGCGGGGCACTTACGTTTGCAGAGGAATGGTTTGTTCATTGACTTCACAAAGATGGTCTTGAAAGGACAGGTGGCGGAGCCGTTACTCCATACACAGGTCTTGACTCCGAGTCACGCGGAAAATTTCAAAAAAACCATTGCCAATTCATCTGTCGGCACCGACGGCCGCCGCCGCCCGCGCCACGTCCCGGGCTTCCTCTCCCAGCACCACGTGCGCGTTGAGAATCTGGTCAGGATACTGCATCGCCTTGTCGATCACCTGCTTCCGCCACAGCGGGTAATCCGCATCTCCCGTCACACCGTGAAGCACCCGCAGCGCCCCAGCCAGAGTGCCCGGATCGGCAGGCAACGCGCCATCGGAGATTCCCGCCCACCTGACGTTCTCCGGCATGAAGTCCGATCCCCAACCAAAAAAAGGAAACCGCGTTTCCGGGTCCACGAACTCCCGCTCGAACTGCCGCAGAAAGCGAACCGCGTCGTCGCGGTAACGTTCCAAGCCATTCGCCGTTGCCAGGTCGGCCGCCGCCTTCACCAAAAGCACGAGATCCGTCCCCTGCAACAGCGGCGCGCGCGACTCCCGCCAGGCCGACTGCCAGGTAGGCAGGCCCTCGTCCCCACCGAAAACCCGCAGCGCCGCCGCATAGGTCTCGCGCGCCCGCTCCCTCCACACCTCATTGCCGCCAGCCTCCGCCACCGCCACCATCGCCGAAACCATCAGCGCGTTGCCGGCCAATGTCGCCCGATCATCGACGAACCGTCCTTCGCGCGCCTCGCGAGTGGCGAGCAAGGCCTCCCGGGCGGTCTCAAGCAAAGCGGCTGCCGCAGCCTCCGTGATCGCCGCGTCCGCCGCGATCGACGCCAACTCCTCCCCCGCCCCGGGAAAAGCCGGGCGTCCATCCCCAAAACGCATTCGCGAACGCCCCAATTCATCCATACCGTGAAAACGCGCAAAAACCTTCATCGCCACCGGATCCCCAACCACCTCGGACACCTCATCAATGTGCCATCGATAGTAGGGAGCCAAAAACGGTGCACTCATGCCTGGCGCCAGTTCCGCAAACGCACTGGTCGCATGACCGAACACCCCGTCCTCGCGGAGAAACCGCCGATAAGCATGATCCAGCGTCCGCTCCGCCACTTCCATGTAGCCGCGTCCAGGATATCGGACCGCGGCTCTCGCATAAACCTCCGCCATCAACGCCTGATCCGTCAGCAGTTTTTCCGAATGCGGCTCGTCCCAGCCCGGCTTTTCCGAATAACGGAAAAAACCGCCGTCCAAGACATCGTGGATTCCACCCCGGGCAATGGAATCCAGGCAATTCAGCAGCGCCTCTTCGATCCTTTCCCGCCGGAAGTCCCCCTCACGAAACACATCGTGCAAGTCCATCATGAACTGAAGCGCCAGCGGGCGCGGAAAATTCTGCCCCGCCGATACACTCCCGTGCACCGAATCGTAGTTGCCCATGATCTGATGGTAAGCCTCAGGAAAAACTCTCTCCCGCTCCACCTCTTCTGCCGGATCGGAAGCGACCTGCCGCACAAACCGCTGCCACGTTTCGCCCGCCAGCGTCTCCGGCACCCGCGGACCAGACTCCCACAGCTCCCGCGCCACCCTCGCACTGCGTGACAACGATTCCGGACGGAAACTCTCGTCCGGTCCGAAAACATGGGCGTGAAATGGAACGCCGCGCGGCGTGGTCCACATCAGCATCGGCCACGCCGGCAACGCCCCCAGCAAGGGCTGCATCTCCAAATACATCGCCGAAGGCACGAGAAACTCCTCGGAATCAAGCAACGCACATACAAAGTGCTCGTTGATAAAACGCGAAAAGGACGTATCCCGCAGGCCATCACCCGCCAGACGCCGCGTAAACGGACAGGTCGAAAAACTAATGTGCAGCAGAATCGGCTTCTCCTCAGTCCTTGCCGTTTCAAACACCCCAGGCGTGAAGGGCACCCATGCCACCGGCGAATCCTCGTAGACTTGGAAAAAAGGACTGCTGATCTCACCCAGGGCCGCCATGGCGGCCGTCCGCTCCTCCGGCGCGCGGGCATCCTCGTTCACCACCGCCCGCGGCGAACACGACAAAAGTGCCCACGCCAACACAGCGAAAACAACGGCAACCGGAAGGCTAAAGGAGGGACGCGCACTCATCACGGTAAATTCCCGGACGATTCCGCCTTGTCCACCAAAAATTGAACACCTCAAAAAAACTTTCGTGACTCGCCCCCCCACATTCCCTACATCCGCCGGATAGGGCTCCGAAACTCCCGCCCGCGAAAATCACCTGAAGGAAATCGTGGACAACAGACGCCACCCGCTTACCCTACCCGGAGCCGTGAGGATTCTCGTAACCACAAGTCAAAAGGGCGGAGTCGGCAAGACGACCGTCAGCATCAATCTCGCCTGCGCCTTGGCCGAACGAGGGGCCCGCGTCGTGCTCCTCGACGCCGACCCTCAAGGGTCCGTCGGACTTTCCCTCTCGCGCAAAGCACGCGAACGGCCAGGTATGCGCGACCTGCTGCGCGACGGAGGCGACCTCGGTCGTGCCATCCTCGCCACCCGCATCCCCAACCTCGCCGTCATTCCCGCCGGGCGGCCTGACCTCGATTTTGACGAACAAGTCCAGCGGGGCATCGACAAAGGCTCGCTTGACGGCTTCTTCTCCGGTGTCCGCGCTCTCGATTACGACATCGCCATTATCGACACCGCAGCAGGTATCCACCCCATGACCCGCTGCCTCATCGGAGCTGCAGACTCACTCCTCATCCCCCAGCAGGCCGAACCCCTCGGCATGCGCAGCCTGCCCACC
>SLCJ01000289.1 GCA_007125835.1 Verrucomicrobiales bacterium
CCGGGTTGCAGCGCCGAGGCGGGAAGCGGCAGCAGGATCGGCCCGGTCTGGCGCGCCAAGGGGTAGGTCGGCGACAAGGCCTCGCCATCGATCCACACCTCGAAATCGCGTAGACCCACGTCGTCGAAAGCCTCGATCACCAGGGCGTCGCCGGTGGCGGAGAGTGTGGCCCCCTCGCGCGGGTAGAGCAGGATCGCCTCGGGGGGCGAGGCATCGACAAAATAGGGCGTGCCGGCGGAAATTCCACCGAAGGCGACGGCTTCTCCGGTCCCGCGGATCACCAGTGTCTTTGGCCCGGGCTCGAGTTCGAGAGCGGCCACGGGGAGCCATGCCCATTCCTCGCCGACCTGCCGCGCCGGCAGGCGAAGTTCGCGCAGCGAACGGTGCCGCGCCTCCGGCTGGCGAAGGATCATTTCCACCGATCCGGCAGCCTCGCCCATCCCGGCGACCAGCACCGAGAGGCGGCGCTCGCCGGTTGCATTTGCCGGCACCTCAAACTCAACCTCCGCACCGTCCGGAATCAACACATGCGCTTGTTCCGGCGCGTCGTCGCCGCCGGGTACACCCTCCTCGCCCGGCGTGGCGTTCTCCACATTCCGCCAAGGCCCGCGCCCGAGAAGATGGCGCTGCTCGTTGAATTCAACGGCCAGCGGTTCCGTGGGATGGCCGGAAGCCCTGGCGTGGAGCACCTGGTTCGCACTTCGGGCCACAGTTCCGCAGGGGGCGAGTGAAACCGCCTGCAGGGTGTTCGCTCCGGGAGCCAGATCGTGGGGCCACAGGGCAAAGCTCGGATGGCGACCATGCGCCGAGCCGATCACCTCGCCGTTGACTAGAAGATCGGTTCGAATGTTACGATATTGGTCGTCATTGCGCAGGGCCTGGCTGTTCAGGAAGGCGCGGATGTCCACCCTTCCGTTGATCGCGCGATCGTGCTCCAGTGTGGTGAAGGCACAGACCAACCCCCTCGCGACACGTCGGTTGCCGCGGCGTGCGGCACGCCGCCCATCGGCCGGCGCCTCCTGCATCGCCATTTCGCCGCCTCCCTGCATCATTTCCATACCGCCACCACCACCGGAAGAGCCGCCCAGACCGGGCGGCACATGGCGCAGGGCAAACGCATCCACTTCGGCGCGCCTCTCGATCTGGTTGCGGTAGCGGAAATCATTCACCAAACGTACACCTGCCACAATCTCGCCCGCTTCCATTGGCACCGGCACCCCCACGGGCATCCAGTGCCAGTCATCGCCAGCCACGGCCGATGCGCTACGATCATCTGCCCTCTCGCCCGTCACCAGCCCCAGCGAAGGATACACACCACCCGCCAGGGTGCCGCGGGCACGCACCATCAATTGGTAGCGCCCGTTCTCGGGAATATCGGCAGCGAACACCCAGGCCGGGCGTCCCCGCTGCAGCAGCACGGCACGATGGTTCGAAGCGCCGGAATCGATCACCACCGGCGGCGGATTTTCGCCCATGCGCTGGGTGCGCGGGGTGTCGAGGGTGTCCTCGCATTCGCCAGCAGCGATCGCGGGATCGGAATCCGCCGCATCTGAATCGCCGAGCACAAGCAGAGTGCGTGGCGGACTGGCCAATTCCCTGGTTGGTTCATCCGGGCCGCGCGACCCGGTTCCGGCCGCCGGGCGCGCCACAAGCTGCAAGGCATTTGCTCCCGGCGAGAGTGTCATGGTGTCCAGTTCAAAATGGGCGCGCCAGAAAGGACCGTCTACCGGGGGAACCAAGGCCACCGGTTCGAGTTCGCTGCCATCCGGCAGGCGCAGACGCAGGTGCGGCGGATGATCTCGCCCGGGACCGGGTGCCACCGCGTGCACCTCCGCGCCCACACCGATCACACCCCAGGCCGCCGCCCCCTCCGCCGGTGCTGTGAATCGCGGCGGCGCAAGAGAGTCAAAACCCCGCTCCTCACTCTGACCTACCACCACAACCGGCACCTGAGCGTCGCCGATAGAAAGCGTGGCCTCGCCCTCGGTCACACCCCGCAGGCGCGCGAAGCCAAGATGATGGCCAGCCAAAATCTCAGGCTGACGGATCACCTCGACCACTCCGGGGTCCGAGCTTTCCATCTCCCACACCAGATCCACACCTTGAGCCTGCTCCACCCGCACCGCCACCATCCTCGTCTCGCCCACCGACACCGGCACAAGATCCTGCACAAAGACCGGCTTCGCCGCCACCCCCTCGGGTTCAGTGCCCCCAGCCTCTCCCGCTCCGCTCCATCCGAGCACAAAAAACAATCCAAGGCAGGCGAGGCCCGCCACCCGATCTGGGAGGCAAACGCGGGAGTTCATGAGAAGGGGAACGCCGGGCAAGAAGGCATGCTGTCACTCTTTCTCACATTTTTTCCCGAGGGGCGGTGCGGGATGGGCGGTCGGCCCGGCCTCATACATACGAACCTCGCAGGCAGGGATTGGGCTTGGGGATGCGGAGTGAGAAGTAAGAGAGAATGAGGAGGGCAGGAAGGCAGGAGGGGATTTTTTTGGTATCAGGGTTGCATTATCAGGTTCTGCGAGCAAAACAAGGGCGACAAGGGGAATGGGATGGCAGCCGCTGAATCCCGGTAAAGTCCGGCGCTCATAGAGACGCCGCTACAGGGATTGTGAACGCGTGGGGTGGCTTGAGG
>SLCJ01000136.1 GCA_007125835.1 Verrucomicrobiales bacterium
ATTGAGGCGAACTACGACGATGTCCTGCTGGATGCGGACACGCGCCGCCCCTGGCCGACCAAACAGCGGATTGCCTCGCACCACGGGCACCTCTCCAACGCCCAGGCCGCCGAGCTGGCCGCCGAGCTGGCGGCCTCTGGCCTGCGCCGCGTGGTGTTGGCCCATCTCAGCCGTGATTGCAATTCCCCGGAGCATGCGATGCGCACGGTGCGCGCTGCGGTAGCCGACCCCGCGTTCGAAGTATGCTGCGCCGCACAGGACCGGGCTGTCGGATTTTTCGAGCTGACAGGCGCAGACGCCGCCCCGGCCTCCGAGTCGGAGGTCGACGGCGGCGCACACCCGCCTCCCGCGATGGTGCAAGGATTGTTGTGGGAGGTGTCCGGGCGGCCTTGACTTGAGGGGCTGGGGGACGGATGGTCCGCCTTGTCGATCCAGCCCGCGCCTGCGGGCCACCCATCCCCGCGCCATGTTCAAGCCCAGGCACATCAAGAACTCCATCGCCTTCCGCAAGGGGGTGGCCAAGTTTATCCACTACAAGCGCCACTTGATCCGGCCCGACGCTCTCGACACCATCGAGACCGAGCTTTCCGCTCTAAAGGGCCTGGAGGCCACCCGCGCCACCCCGGGCGAGCTGGAAGAAATGCAGCAGAGCATCGAGGCGCAGTGCCGTAAGGCGGTGCCCGCCGGGGCTTCGCGCCCCCACAGCTGGCTGGGGGAAAATGTCGAAGTGTTGTTCACGGCGGTTGTCATCGCGCTTGGCATCCGCGCCTTTATCCTGCAGCCGTTCAAGATCCCGACCGGCTCGATGCAACCGACGCTGAATGGGTTCATTGCCGAAGAGATCGCCGAAAGCGAGGAGTTCCCCGGCTTTGCGGAGCGCGTGCGCCAGCGCCTGTGGAACGGGCGCACTTTTGTCGATGTGCGCGCCACGCAGGACGACGAAATTGTCCGCATCACCGAGCAAAGTCTGCTGATTTTCTTCACCACCACGAAATTGCACATGCGCTCGGGCGAAACGCTCTCGGTGCCCGCGCCGATGGCTGTCACACTGTGGCAGGGCGGCTTGGGGCGCCTGGCCCAGCAGCGCACCGGATGGAACAACCCGAACACCGCCCCGCCAGCCATCCCCGTGCGCGAGGGCGAAGTGCTGGTACGCGCCTCGATTCAGGGAGGCGACCACCTGCTGGTGAACAAAATGGCCTATCATTTCCGCGCACCACGGAGGGGCGAAGTCTTTGTTTTCAATACCAAGGGCATCCTTGGCATTGAGCGGTCAGAGTCCTTCCGGCCTGAGTTTGGTGCCCAGCACTATATCAAGCGGCTGGCCGGCGTGCCCGGCGATACCATAGACATTCGGTCGGATGGCGAACTCTGGATCGATGGCGAGCGGGCCACCGGGTTCGGTTTCGAACGCGTCATGAGCATGGAGGACGGCTACAACGGCTTCATTATGCCGAGCAACACCCGGATCCCCAATCCCTTTGCTCTTGAAGACGGCAACTTCCCCTCGCTGTGGAGTGGCGAGCGTGTCGCACAACCAGTTTACTGGGCCTTGGGCGACAATCAGCTGTCCAGTCTCGACAGCCGGTATTTCGGTCCCGTGCCGCAGGTGAATCTCACCGGTCCCGCTTTTTTTGTCTATTGGCCGCTGGGCAACCATTTCGGGAGGATCCGATGACCACACAGCCCGCGACCGCGTGCGTGAGCCAGGATGCGGCGGCCGACATCGCCCGCCGCGCCCGCAGCAACCTCGCCTTTGCGCTTTTCGGCATGCCGCCGGAAAGGCGGCGCGACATGATCACCTTCTACGCCTTCTGTCGGCTGGCCGACGACATCGCCGACGAGACCGGACGCCCGGCGGAGGAAAAACAGCGGCTGTTGGACCAATGGTCGGCCGCGCTTTCCGGTCCGGTGGCAGGCGAGCATCCGCTGGCGGCCGCGATGCGGGAAACCTGTGCCCGCTACGGCATCGACCCGGCCCTGCCCCAGGAGATCCTCGAAGGCGTGGCGATGGACATCCATCCGCGCCGCTTCGACACCATCGCCGCCCTCGAGTCCTACAGCCACAAGGTGGCCTCCGTGGTGGGGCTGGTCAGCATCGAGATTTTCGGCTACAGCAACCCCGGATGCCGAGACTACGCCAAATCCCTCGGCCTCGCCCTGCAATGGACCAACATCATGCGCGACGTCGGCGAGGACGCCGCCAACGAGCGCATCTACCTGCCCACCGAGGAAATCGCACGTCACGGGCTCAACGAAAGCGAGATTCTCGGGCGGGTTCACGACGAGCGCTTCACCGCCCTGATGCAAGCTATCGACCGCCATGCCGACGGCCACTACCAGCAGGCGATGGCCTCGCTGCCTGCGACAGACCGCCGGTCCATGGCCCCGGCCGAGGCCATGCGAATGATCTACCAAGCCATTGCCACGCGCATGAGACGCGATGGATACCGGGTGTTCGAAAAACGCTACCGCATCAGCAAGGCACGCAAATTCTGGCTCCTGGCCCGCGCGCGCTTGCTCTGACCCCGACTCGGCTGGTTCACACGAGGATGGGGTAGTAAATGGTTTGGAACGATGTGCTTTTTCATTTTCCCCTTCATCCACATCGGCGAAGGAGGTTCGCCGTTCCTTGGTA
>SLCJ01000394.1 GCA_007125835.1 Verrucomicrobiales bacterium
AGGGAGTGGTAGCCTTCTTCGTCGTCGAAGCCGCTGCGATGGTAGTGAATTTGGCGGGAAAAGGGCTCCCAGACATTGTCGCTTGGGTTCTGGCGCGAGACGCGTTGGTTCATCTCGCGGAGTTCTTCGCGAAACGTGTCATTGGATTTGTCGCGGCGTGCGAATCCGACGATGTCCATGCCTGGCGGCAGTTCGCCATCGACGGTGAGGTTGTAGAGGGCGGGGACCAGCTTGCGGTGTGTGAGGTCGCCGGTGGCACCGAAAATCACGACTGTGCATGGTTCCGGTCGCTGGCGCGTGGACGGCTCGTCGCGGAAGGGATTGTTCATGGGGGGAGGGGGCGCGCGAGTCCGCGTTGGGGCGGCTTGCTCAAGGGAGCGGGAAGCGCTGATTGAGCGCGCGCACTTCGTCGCGGATGGCGGCGAGTGTGGCGGCATCGCCGGCGGTGGCGAGTGCTCGGTCGATCCAAGCGGCGATCCTTTCCATTTCTTCGGCGCGCAGGCCGCGGGTGGTGACGGCCGGGGTGCCGATGCGGATGCCGGATGGTTTCATGGGGCTGCCGGTGTCGAAGGGGATGGCGTTTTTGTTTACGGTGATGCCGGCGTGGTCGAGGGTTTCCTGAGCGGTGGCGCCCTCGGTGTTGCGCGGGCGGAGGTCGACGAGCATGACGTGGTTGTCGGTGCCGCCGGAGACGATGCGGAATCCGCGAGAGGTGAGTGCGGCGGCGAGGGTGCGGGCGTTTTCGACGACCTGGCGTTGGTATGCGGCGAATCCGGGTTGGAGGGCTTCGCCGAAACAGGCGGCTTTGGCAGCGATCACATGCATCAGTGGGCCGCCCTGGACGCCGGGAAAGACTTTGCCATCGATTTTCTTTGCGAATTCCTCTTTGCAGAGAATGATGCCGCCGCGCGGGCCGCGGAGGGATTTGTGGGTGGTGGAGGTGACGAAATCGGCGTGGGGCACGGGGCTGGGATGGACGCCGGCAGCGACGAGGCCGGCGATGTGAGCCATGTCGACGAAGAGGTAGGCCTCGACTTCGCGGGCGATGGCGGCCATGCGTTCCCAGTCGATGATGCGCGGATAGGCGGAGGCCCCGGCGGTGATCATGCGTGGGCGGGTTTCGGAGGCGAGTGTGGCCAGTTGGTCGTAGTCGATGCGTTCGTCTTTTTCGGAGACGCCGTAGTGGACGACATCGTAGAGTTGGCCGGAGAAATTGGCCTTGTGGCCGTGGGTGAGGTGCCCGCCGTGTGCGAGGTCCATGGTGAGGATGCGGTCGCCGGGTTTGAGGACGGAGAAATAGACCGCTGTGTTGGCCTGTGAGCCGGAGTGTGGTTGGACGTTGACGTGTTCGGCGGCGAAAAGTTTTTTGGCGCGCGCGATGGCGAGGGATTCCACTTCATCGACGTGTTCGCAACCGCCGTACCAGCGGCGGCCCGGGTAGCCTTCGGCGTATTTGTTGGTGAGCAGCCCGCCCTGAGCTTGGCGCACGACGGCGGAGGCGAAATTTTCGGAGGCGATCAGTTCGATGTTGTTTTGTTGGCGGTGTGCTTCGGCTTGGAGTGGGGCGGCCAGTTCGGGGTCGGCCCAGCCGAGCAGGGATGCCTCGGCTTTTTCGAGGCGGCGGGTGTGTCGTCCGTCTTCGAAGGTTGCGGTGAGGAAGGCATCGACGATGGCTGTGGCTTCCGAGGGGGGAGTTTGCGTGGCACCGAGGCAAAGGACGTTTGCATTATTGTGGCTGCGCGACAGGGCGGCTTCTTCGGGGGTGCGCACCAAGGCGCCGAGGATGCCTTCGATTTTGTTGGCGGCTATGCTCATGCCGATGCCGCTGGTGCAGACGAGGATGCCGCACTTTGCTTTTCCGAGGCGCACGTCCTGGCAGACCGGTGGGACAAAATCGCTGTAGTCGCAGGATTCCGTGCTTTTGGTGCCGTGGTCGATGATGGTGTGTCCGGATTGTTCGAGGTGGCTGATGATGGCCTGTTTGAGGGCGACGCCGCCGTGGTCGGCTCCGAGGGAGATGGTCATGGGAATCGGGGAGTGGGGATCTGAGGTTGCTGGATGTGTTTGCGGGGCGCCCCGGCAGGAGCGGAGGTCGCAGACTACACTTTGGGCAGCCTCACCGCATTTTCAAGGGGTGACTCCGAGTCGGCTGGTATTTTACGTCCCGCCTTCGTTACGCTTTAGGGAGCCAGGGTGGCTTTGAGGACGTTGAGGGCGGCGGCGCATTCGGAATGGCTCACGTTGAGTGGGGGCAGCAGGCGGATGACATCGGGTCCGGCCGGCGGCACGAGCAGGCCGCCCTGGAGCAGGGCGTGGACCACGCGCATGGCGGGGGTGGCAGCTTTGGGCATGTCGGTGACTTCGATTTCATCGGCGACTAGTTCGATGCCGATGAGCAATCCGGCTCCGCGCACTTCGCGGATCATGGGCGAATTCCAGGAGCGGATTTCGCGCATGAGGTGGTCGCCTGTTTTTGTGGCGTGGGAAGCGAGGCCCTTGTCGCGGATCTCGCGCAGTACGGCGAGGGACACTGCGCAGGCCAGGGGCGAACCGCCATAGGTGGTGCCGTGGGAGCCCGGGCCGAGGATGTCGCAGAGCGAGGGCGAGGCCTCCCGGGTTGTCGTGTCGC
>SLCJ01000084.1 GCA_007125835.1 Verrucomicrobiales bacterium
GCATCCCTTCGGGATGAGGGAGTGGGGGCATCCTTCTGGCATCCCTTCAGGATGCGAAATTTTTGTGATCGTGGGGTCCGGGGGTATCGCTTCGCTCGACCCCCGGCTACGTTCTGGTATCCCTTCGGGATGAGGGAGTGGGGGCGCCTTTCTGGCATCCGTTTGGGATGGGGTATGGGTGGCGCTGGATTGTGATTGTGGATGTGGGGTCAGGTTTTTGGTGGGGTGTGCGAGGCGAACGGGCGGGAGGATCTCTGGTCGCAGGAGTTTGGCGTGTGGGGAGGCGTGAATGGCGGAGCGGCTCGCACGTACGAAACCCCGTTGGGGTAGAGGGTGTGGTGGGGGGGATTATCCCGGGGTAGCGGCGTGCGCCGCAACCCCGGGCTTTGGAATGAATCCCCTTTGGGGAAGGATGCGAGTCTGCGCGGCTGATGATGGTTTGTCCTTCCTTGGTCGAGATGTCCTGGTGCTTGAGGGTGGCTGGCTCCCAAGGAGCGGCGAACCTTCTTCGCCGATGCGGATGATGGGGAAATGAGGGACGAGCTTCGCTCCATGCCATCTGCCTTCTCATCCTCGGGCGATGGTGTATTGCCCTTCCTTGGTTGAGATGCCAAGGCGCTTGAATGGGGTTGTCCCTCCTCCTGGGAACGCCAATGCCCCCCTTGGTATGGGAATGAGGTGGCGAATGGTTGGGTCGTAACGGTCTTCTCATTCACCATCTCATTCACGACCTCCCTCAAGTGAGGGGGGCTCCCCACTGGCTGCATGGTGGAGTGGCTATTTATTGCGGTGAGAAGCGGTGCTGGCTCCGGTCGCTTTTCATTTTGCCCATGCGTGCGGGCAAAAAAAATCCGCCCGCCTGGGGAGGCGGGCGGATGGGTGGTGTGGCGGGCTCAGAGTTTGGCGGCGACGAGTTTGATGAGGTCGATGCAGCGGTTGGAGTAGCCCCATTCGTTGTCGTACCAGCTGACGAGTTTGAAGAAGCGGCTGTTGAGTTCGATTCCGGATCCGGCGTCGAAGATGCTGGAGGCGGGGTCGTGGATGAAGTCGGAGGAGACGACTTCGTCTTCGGTGTAGTTGAGGATGCCTTTGAGGTAGGTTTCGCTCGCCTTTTTCATGGCGGCGCAGATTTCCGCGTAGCTGGTATCTTTCTCGGTTTTGACGGTGAGGTCGACGGCCGAGACGGTGGGTGTGGGCACACGGAAGGCCATGCCGGTGATTTTCCCTTTCACTTCGGGGCAGACGAGGCCGACGGCCTTGGCGGCACCGGTGGTGCTGGGGATGATGTTGATGGCCGCGGCGCGTCCGCCTTTCCAGTCCTTGCGTGATGGTCCGTCCACGGTTTTTTGGGTGGCGGTGTAGGCGTGGACGGTGGTCATCAGGCCTTCGGCGATGCCGAAGCCTTCCTTGAGCAGCACGCTGACCACGGGGGCGAGGCAGTTGGTGGTGCAGGAGGCGTTGGAGATGACGTGGTGGTTGGCGGGGTCGTATTTTTCTTCGTTGACGCCGAGCACGACGGTGATGTCCTCGTTTTTGCCGGGGGCGGAGATGATGACTTTCTTGGCGCCGGCTTCGATGTGGCCGCGGGCTTTGGAGCCTTCGGTGAAGAGGCCGGTGGCCTCGATGACGATGTCGACGCCGAGTTCACCCCAGGGGAGGGCGGCGGGGCCTTCCTTGATGGCGAGGCACTTGATGGTGTGGCCGTCGATGATGAGGAGGTCGTCCTCTTCGAGGGAGGGGTCCGACTTGGCGCTTTTGACGTCGTTGGGCATGCGGCCCTGAGTGGAGTCGTATTTGACGAGGTAGGCGAGGTTGTCCGCAGGAACGAGGTCGTTGACCGCGACTACTTCAAATTCCTTGCCGAGGAGACCTTGTTCGACCAGCGCCCTGAAGACGAGACGCCCGATTCGGCCGAAGCCGTTGATTCCGATTTTTACCATAGATGTTGGGTTCGATTCTTGTTTTCTTGTGATGCAGGGCGCGCCGGCACTCATCATGAATCCGACCCGGTTTCCTGCAAGGCAATAGACACGAATCTGGCGGCGCGTCAACCGCTACCGGACGGGACGGGTGGGACGGGTGGGACGGGTGGGGCAATTTTGTCGTAAATGGCCTCGAGGCTGGCGATGGAGGCTTCGCGGGAGAAGTGGCGGCGGACGGAGTCGGCGGCGGCGCGGCCGATGGCGGCGGCTTGGGCGGGGTGGTCGAGGAGCGAGGCGATGGCGGCGGCGAGGGCGGTGTGGTCGCCTTCGTCGATGAGGAGGCCGTTTTGGTCGTGAGTGATGGCTTCGGGGATGCCGCCGTGGCGGGTGGCGACGACGGGTAGGCCGGTGGCCATGGCTTCGAGCATGCCGTTTGGGACGCCTTCGCGGTTGCCGTCGGCGGAGGTTTCGCTGGGGTGGGCGAAGAGGGTGGCGGTGTGGAGTTGGTGGTGGAGGTTGTCTTGGCGGAGGAAGCCGAGCCAGTGGATGGCTTCGGCGATGCCGAGTTCGGCGGCGAGGCGGCGCAGTTCGGGTTCGAGGGGGCCTTCGCCGGCGATGTGAAGGCGCAGGTTTTTTCCCTGGGCGCGGAGGGCGGCGAGGGCGCGGAGGGTGGTGGCGTAGCCTTTTTTGGCGATGAGGCGGCCGGATTGGAGGAGGACGGCAGGCTGGTCGGGCTGGCGGGGGCGCTCGAGAAAGGGGAATTCTTCGAGGGGGATGCCGGTGCGGTTGAGTGCGAGTTTTTCCGGCGGGCAGCCGAGGGCGGCGAGGTCGTCGAGCAGGGCTTGGGAGCGGGCGAGGATGGCGGCGGCGTGTTGGAAAACGGAGGCCATGAGGCGGCGGCGCACCGGGTGGTCCATGCCGACGCCGGCGTCGGCACCGTGGAAACTGACGACGACGGGCCAGGGCGAAACTTGGAGCAGTGGCAGCCAGTGGGGGGCGATGTGTCCGAAGTAGAGGTGGACGACGCGGGCGTGGTGGGTTTGTATGCCATCGAGCATGGCGATGAGTTCCGCATGGGAGACCTGCCAGGGGATGCGGCGGAGCTGGGTGAACCAGAGGCGGCGGAAGAAGCGCCAGCGGTATTTGGGCAGCACGGTGACCCAGCGTTTGTGCATGTGGAATGTTTTGCGGTGCTGCCAGCGCTGGGTGATGACATGGGCGCGCCAATGCACGAGGCCGCTTACCTGGCGGTAAAGGTGCCACATTTCCGGCTGGCAGAATACCGGGACGTAACTGGCCACGACGGGGCGTTGTTC
Source organism: Verrucomicrobiales bacterium (assembly GCA_007125835.1). Taxonomy (GTDB): domain Bacteria; phylum Verrucomicrobiota; class Verrucomicrobiia; order Verrucomicrobiales; family SLCJ01; genus SLCJ01. The sequence goes on from SLCJ01000084.1 coordinate 3,239, forward strand.
TCGCATGGCGGATGGCTTACACGGCGCAGGGCACCGGCGCAAGGCCGGTTTGCGTCTACGATTCGGGGTGCGCGCTGCGGCGGGCGATGACTTCGGATTCAGCGTCGTCGCGCTCGGCGAAGGTGCGGGTGTTGGGGTGGATGGTGGGTGGCTCGAAGGCGTGGCGGAGGAGTGCGCTCAATTCGGCACTCGGGCAATTCCAGGGCGGGCCATCGTTTTCGTCGTCGAGGTGGGTGAAGAATGCTCCGTGGAGCAGGCCGCCGGGCCGCAGCCACCGGCGGCAGGCCTGGAGGTATTCGGGCCGCTGTCTCGGGTGCAGGGCGCAGAAGAAGGTGTGTTCCCAGACGAGGTCGAAGGGCTGGGCTGGCTGCCATTGGAGGGCGTTGGCTTCGATGAGGGATAGGTTGGGGAGGTCGCCACCGAGTTTGCGTGCGGCATCGAGCGCGCGGCGGGACAGATCGATGGCGGTGACGTGGCTGCCGGGGAGGGCGGTGGCGATGGCGGCGGCGTCGTGTCCGGTGCCGCAGCCCGGGACGAGGATGTGCCTGTGGCTGTGGTTGTGCCATTCGCAGGCCCGGGCGGCGATCAGCGGGTGGGCTCGGCCTTTGTCCCAGGGCGTGTCTCCGCATGCGTATCGGTGATCCCAGTCCATAATTTTTCAAAAAAGTTGGGTTTTGGTGTGGTTGGCCTTGTCAGCCGACCGGGAACTGTGCCATAATCCACGCAGATGGTCACCCGGAATCAAATCATCGCCGCGAGTTGTATTGCGGCGTTTCTCATCCTGCTCGCCGTCGGAGCCTATTTCGGGCGGCAGATCACCCACGGAGGGGTTGGCGAGTCGTCTGAGGCCCGCGAGTTGCCGCGGCGCATTGGCAGCGAGTTCGAGGTGTTTGATCGGGCGGTGTTGTCCGAGGCGGGCAGCGGCGAGGAGATGGCCGGGCACCGTTTTGCCTTTTCGGATTCGGTCAGCGCGCGCTACATGGTCCAGCTTTATTTTGTGGAGTCGCCGGAGCCGGAGCTGAATGAGAGAACGCGCGAGTCGGTGGCGGCGATGGCGCGTTATTTCGGCGACGTGCCGCTGGACAAGTTGCTGGAGGGGGGCGTGGAGGCGCGCGATTTCACGGCGCGTCTGCTGGCCGAGAATCGGTTTCGCATTGCCACCAAGTTTGAGAGTCCGGAATCGGGGCCGTCGATGCGGGCGAGTGTGCGCGCTTTTGTGTTGGTAGAGATGCCCGATGGGGAGGAGCGTTATTTGAGCGAAATTCTGGTGCAGGAGGGTTATGCGGCGATCAGCGTGCCGGGGGTTTTTCTGCCGTATGGCGAGCCGCGCGACACCTACCGCGCTTACCTGGCGCGGCTTGAGGAGGAGGCGCGGCGGGCGGGGCGCGGTATTTGGGCCCACAGCCGCAGTGAAACGGCCGGCGGGGTGGATTTGGACGCGGCCCCGTGAAAAGGATACGTTACATGTTGCCCAGATGCTGACAGGTTTGCCGGAATTTTTTTTGATGGCCTTCGTGTCGCTTTTCGCGGTGGTCAATCCCTTTTCCTCGGTGCCGGCATTCCTGGCGATCACGGATGGCGATTCAAGGGAGGACCGCATCCGGATGGCGCGCACCGGGTGTTTGACGGCGTGCGTTTTGTTGGCGGTGTTCGCGTTGTCGGGGCAGTGGTTGGTTCAGTTTCTCGGGGTGTCGATTCCTGCGTTTCAGGTGGCTGGCGGGGTGATTTTGTTTACGATCGGATTCGACATGTTGCGCGCTCCTGAGATGAAGACGCGGTTGAACGAGCAGGAGCGTGAGCTGGCGCTGCGCAAGGATGACATTGCGATCAGCCCGCTTGCGGTGCCGTTGTTGTGCGGGCCGGGATCGATCTCGACGGCAATCATCCTGCAGACACAAACGGAGTCGTGGGCGGGGAATGCGGTGCTGCTGGCGGCGGTGCCTTTTGTCTATCTGGCCAGTTATGGTGTGTTTCGCGCGGCTATCGGTGGCGCGCGTTGGGTGAACCCGATTGTGCTGCGCATCATGCGGCGGCTGATGGGTTTGTTGTTCGCGGTGATTGCGGCGCAGTTTGTGATCAATGGGGTGGTGGCGGTGGTGCCGATGGTCGTGGAGGCACTGGCCGAGGCCGGGTGAGGCCCCGCAGGTGCGGGCAAACTGGTTTTTAAAACAGACCGGACATTCGGCGAATGTGCAGTGGGCGCGGGAGCGTTACAGTGGCGGGAGCGCGGCCAGAGAGAAGGCGCTGCCTCCGATTTCCCTAATTGCTCATAAAACCATTCCGACATCTCATGAAAAAATCTCTGTTCCTGCTCGCATTTTTGCCCGTGTTGGCCGCCTCTGCGGCGGATGAATCCTTTGGTGCTGCCCAGGTCGGCCCGCTGGAAAGCGTGAGCGGGCCGGTGGGCACGTGGTCGGCGGAGGCCGGGCATGCAGAGATCCGCCAGGGCAACGCCCGCTCGGGCGAGCGCGCGCTGCGCATCCATGGTGGCGATGGTTGGCGCGAGGTGATGCTGGAACTGCCTGCCGCCGCAGAGGAGGGATCCGGTTTGGTTTTTCACGCCGAGCGCTGGACGGCCCGGGACCCGTTCCGTTTCCGGGTGGAGGCAGAAGTCGGCGGCCAATGGGACGAGATTTGGAATGGCGACGACCAGGTGCGGGTGGGAGGATATCATGTGCGGGCGGATATTGACCTGCCGGCGAACACGCGGCGTCTGCGGTTCCGCTCGGAGGCGGCGGAGGGCGGCGGCGTGCTGCTGGATGACTTCCTTCTCGAAGCTCCGGAAGCGGCTTCGATCGTGGCTGTGGAGGCGGCGCATCCGGTAGTGCCCGCGTTTGTCCGCGAGACCTTCAATCCGGTGACCGGCGTGCGTGTGGATGTGCGTGGACGTCTGGGTGAGGTGGAGGTGGGAGCTTTCGAGGTGATTTTGGATGGCACCTCCGATCTCAATGACGTGGAAAAGGTGAATGTTTTTCGCGGCGAAGCCGATCCGTCGCGTCGCAGCGAGGATCTTGTGGGCACTGCTGCGGTGGAGGGCGAGAGGCTGGTGGTGGACGGAGACGGGCTCTCCCTGGGGGCGGGGAGCCATTGGTTCTGGGTTTCCCCGGTGATGCGCGAGGGTGCTGACATCGATGGTGTGGTGCGGGTGGCGGTGCCCCGGTTGACCAGCGGTGGAGAGGTCGTGGAGGTGAGCGGTGCGGAGGGCGCAAGGGCGCAGCGCATTGGTTATGCGGTGCGCCTGCCTGGGGACGATGGTTCGGTTTCCTATCGGATTCCCGGCATGGTGGAAAGCCGCGAGGGCACACTGGTGGCGGTGTATGACATCCGTTGGCGGCATGCGGGCGACCTGCCGGCGGACATTGATGTGGGCATTTCGCGCAGCACCGATGGCGGGCGGACATGGGGGCCGATGATCAAGGCGATGACGCGGGACATCGAGGGCATTGGCCAGGGGATTGGAGATGCGGCCATTCTGGTAGACGATGAGACCGGCCGCCTCTGGATTGCCGTGCTGGCGGCTCCCAAGACGGGGCATCCGATCTGGCGGAGCGTGGCCGGATCGGTTTCACCGGACAATGTCGGCCAGTTTCTGTTGGCCTACAGTGACGATGATGGCGTGACCTGGTCGGATCCGATCAACATCACCCCCGACATCAAACGGCTCGGCGACGAAGATACGGAAAACTGGGGTTTGCTATTCCAAGGCCCGGGTAACGGGATCACCATGCGGGATGGGACGCTTGTCTTCCCGTCCCAGGTGTGGACGGTAAGGGCGGATGGCAGCATCGGCGAGTCGCTGGGAGTTTTGGTTTACTCAAAGGATCGCGGCGAGACTTGGCAAAGCAGCCGGGCCACTACCTACAACCACATTCACGCATCCGAATCCCAGGCGGTGGAACTTTCCGACGGGGGCATCCTGTTCAACGCCCGCAACGAGCACCGAAATGGCTTCCGCATGGTCGCGACAACCGCCGACTTGGGGCAAACATGGCAGCCACACCCGACCGACCGCTGCCCGCAAACCGGCTTGAACGAGCCGACCTGCCAGGCGAGCATCCTGCGGGTCTCGTTCGATCCGAACATCATCGCCTTTTCGAATCCGGCCACCACGGGCGGCCGCCATTCGATGACGGTGAGGATTTCCACCGACGACGGGATGACCTGGCCCGAGGAGAAACACCGGATGTATGACTCGCGCAATGGTTACGGGTATTCGAGCCTTTCCACCGTCGGGGAGGAGCACATCGGTGTGCTGTATGAAGGGCGCGACACGATGTATTTCCTGCGTTTTCCGTTGAGCGAGTGGTTTGATTGAAGTGCAGGGCGCTGATTCATGGTGTGTCGGCGCCTCCCGGGATGCGGCCGGTAGCCACGCCCTCAAACCATTCTTCAAACGAGCGGCCGGGTTGCCTGTCCGTCAGAAGGCCATTGGGGTTCGCGCGCAGAGCGGCGAGCGCGCGCTCGGCGGTCTCCGCAGCGGCGGCGGGTTGTCCGGTGGCGAGAAGGGCGCGGCACAGGGTGTGCAGCACTGCCGGATCCCTGGCGTGGGGGGTGTCGGCCAGGGGGGCGAGCAGGTCGAGGGCGCGATCGGGGTGGTGCGTTGCGGCGTGGTTTGGGTCGAGGTGCAGGATGGCTAGTTCGTGGCGAATGACTCCTGAATCAGCTGCGGCGGCGAGAGCCTTTTCGTATGTCGCTGCGGCTTGGGTGAAATTGCCGGTCAGCATGTGTGCCTGCGCCAGCAGGTGAAGGGATCGCGGTGTGGCGTGGGGATCGTCGAGATTCACGCCGGTTTCGAGCACGGGGATGGCTTGAGCGGGCTCTCCGAGGTGCAGCCACATGGCACCGAGAGTTTGCGCTGCCTGCGGGCACCTTGGATCGGCCCGGGTGGCGCGCCTGTAAAAGAAGAGGGCCTCTCGCTGCCGGTTTGCGGCGTAGGCGGCGTGACCGCGTTCGAGAAGGGCGGGGGCGTCCGTGGTTTTGTCGCTTTGATTCTCGACCAGCAGAGCCAGCCCGGCGTCCTCATCACCAGCTGCGGCCATGCGGAGGGCGATTTCATCTAGGAAGCGCTGGCGATGTGGCAGCGATTCGCCGGCGGCGCGGAATTCGGCGAGGGCTCCGGCCATGTCGCCGGTGCGGGCGAGAGCCAGGGCAAGGCTGCCCCGGGTGACGGGGTGGCGAGGCTCGCGGTCGACGGCTTCCCGCAGCAGCCGAATGCCTTCTTCGGGGCGCTCCTGACGGAGCCGAACCAAAGCGAGTTGGTGAAGGGCGAGATGGCTGGGGCCGGCGGCATCGAGGGTGTGTTGCCACAGGGTTTCGGGCGTGCTCCAGTGTCGGGACTGCCGGGCCGTGAGCGCGAGAAGAGGCAGGCCAAGCGCGGCGAGGATGGCGGCCGTGGTGGCGATTCTCGCGCGCCTTTGTCCCGGCACTCGGATCGCGGCGAAGGAGAAAACCGCAGCGGCCATGAGTCCGATGTGCGGAAGGTGGGTGTAGCGGTCGGGGGCGAAGGCGTCGGACAGGGTGACCAGTCCGCTGGCCGGCAGCGCGAGCAACAGAAACCAGAACACTCCTGCAAAAACCCACGGAGCGCGGTGACGAAGACGGAATGCCAACACCACGAGCGCACACCATGTCGCAATCGATGCGACGAGCGCGGGCCATGGGATGCTTTCCGGATGGGGGTAGTAAGGGGCGAGGTCCACCGGCCACAGCGTGCGCCAGAGGAATGAGCCGTAGGTCAGCGCTGTGTGGATGGCTCGCGTGGCGAGGCCCGGTGTGGCTTGACTGGGAAAAAACTGATTCCCCGACCACGTGGCCCACGTGACCGCCGCTACAGCCACGCCGATGACGAAGAAGGGAATTTTCTCTTTGAGCAAGCTCAGTGCTGCTGACAGCCGCCGCCCTTCCCGCAGGTTCTGAAAACGCCCCAGAGGCCAGAAATCAAAACAGAGCAGAGCCAGCGGCAGGGTCATGACGGCTGGTTTCGACATCGCGGCCGCGGCGGCACACACCACCGCCGCGAGATAGAGGCGACGGCGTGACGTGCGGACCCAGCTTGTATAAAACCACAGGCACAGCACAAAAAACAAGCCGGAGAGCACGTCTTTGCGTGCTGCGATCCAGACAACCGTCTCCACCCGCAGGGGATGGATGGCGAAAACGAGCGCCACGGCAAAAGAGGGCCACAGGCGGTTGGTGGTGCGGAGAAAAAGTGCGAAGAGCAGAAGCGAGGTGGCAAGGTGCAACAGCACGCTGGTCAGGTGGTGTCCACCCGCCCACGTCCCGAACAGGGTCACATCAAGCATGTGGGAGATCGTGGTCAACGGTACCCAAAGATTGAGCTGCGGTGTGGTAAAGGCGTGGCGGATTCCGTCGCCCGTCAATCCCTGTGAGACAAGGGGGTGGCTGGCGACAAGGACGGGGTCGTCGTAATCGGAAAACCCGAGCGAGGGAGTGTGGCGGAATGCGAGCAGCACTGCCAGTGCCAGCAGAATGTAGGCGAGCCACGTGGCACCCTGTCCGCCGGGTCTTTGCGGTCCACGTTGTGCATTTTGCTCTGCGAATTGTCCACTCATCGCCTCGTCTTGGCTCATAGAATAGCCCGGCGGGCCGGAGATGCATCGGCAAACGACCAAAAGAGACTATGAAGTCGAATCTTTTTTCGATAAAAATGTCGAATTTGTCTTGTGTTGGCGATAATTTCCGCGTTATAACGGAAATGGGAAGGATGCGGACCCAGCCTGGTCAGGGGGCCGGGATCCTGGTTCCGCACCCAACCGCAATACCAACCTCTATCTATCATGAGAACCATACTCTTGAAAATCAAATCCTCCGCCGCCTTGCCGGTGGGGAGCCTGCTGGCCGCTTTGGCTGCGACCGCCCTTGCCTTTCCTCAGAAACTCGAAGCCATTGACCTTCCCAACGGCATGGCCGGACCAGGCGACCTGCAA
>SLCJ01000261.1 GCA_007125835.1 Verrucomicrobiales bacterium
CCATCAGGGCAAGAACCGCCGCGCCCGGCTCGGGGATCATCGTCATCGTCACGAATTGATCGCCTGTCGCCTGCGCCGAGAAATTATTGCCCGCTGTGTCGTCGGCATACCGGAACAACCACAAGTTTGAACCAAACAGATGGAAGCTGTCGTCGTCGAAGCCGGTGAATCCGCCGGTAAGCGCATCGCCTGTGTAGCTGATCAGCGTAAGTCGGTCGCCGAGATTCCAGTTGGCGGCATCGAGATTGGCCCCGGTGAGGTCGAGACTCACGCCAGCCAGCGCCAGAGTGCCGGCTACCAGCAGATCGGCTCCCGTGGCGGACGCGTCCTGCGCTTCAAAGACATAGGTTGAGCCGGCCGCCATGGAAAGATTTCCTACCGCCAGGCTGCCGATGCTGTTGCCCGGCGACACCGCGCCGCCGCCCAGCACGTTCACCGGCCCGCCCAGCGATCCCGACCCCGCCAGGGCCGCGCCCGGCTCCACGGTGGTTTCCGTCGCCCCAAGCGAGCCATTGACCACCAACACGCCCGCTGCCACCACGGTTTCGCCGGTGTAGGTGTTGGCTCCGCTCAACGTAAGCGAACCGGCCGAGTTCCACGTGAACCCACCGGCGCCGCTCATGTTGCCAGAGATCGTTGCGCTGGATGTGCCGGTGAACGAACCGAATTCAAGGGCACCCGCGCCGGTACCGGTGAAGGTGTGATAGGTGAATCCGCCCTCCGTGCGAACGTCATCGCCGCCAGTGGCGATGGGTACGCCTGCGTAGCGCACCAGCACCACGCCGGAGCCGCCCTGGCCGCCAATGCCGCGGCTGGCATTGTCTGAACGCGATGCACCGCCACCACCGCCGGTATTGGCGGCACCGGGCGTGGCGAATGTAGTCGAGTTGTTGAGCGATCCTGCGCCGCCGCCACCGAGCCCGCCATCACCGCTGGGGACGCCGGTGCCGTTGCGGTGTGGTGTGCCACCGCCGCCGCCGCCAAAATACACATCGCCACCGGACACCTCGCCGATGCCAAGATCGCCGGCCAGCGTGGGGTCGAGGAATCCGACCACAAGCCCGTCGCCGCCTTTTCCGCCGCCGCCCGCCGAGCCAGCCACGCCATTCGCACCTGCCGCGCCCGCGCCGCCACCGCCCGCGCCAGCATCGGAGGTGTTCGCGCCGGTGATGGTGCCGCCGGAGCCGCTGCCACCGTCAAATCCTTGATCCACAGTGCCGGAGCCGCCATCATTAATCCGTCCGCCGCCGCCGCCGGACGCGCCGTCTTTGCCCGCTGTGTTGTATGAACCGCCGCCGCCGCCGCCAAGCGCAATGACCGATCCCAGGGACGAATTTTCCCCATTGGTCCCCTGCCCTGCCGCGCCGCCGCCAGAACTCACGCCACCGCCGGCACCGCCACCGCCAACCACGAGCGGAACCGCCTCGCCGGATGCCACCGGCAGGCCGCTGGACGCCGACAGCAAATTGGAAACCACGCCGCCGCCGCCGCCGCCGCCACTGGCATCGCGCCCGCCGCCACCGCCACCACCGCCGACGACGAGGTAGTCAATCTCAATGGTGCCATTGAGCACATTGGAGGACGCCGATCCTTGAAGCACAATTTCGTTGGCGAGTTCGATGCCATCGCCGACGAGAACTGAAGCGCCATTGAGCGTTACGGTGCCGCTCCCCAAGCCGGTCGATTCAGCGACCCTGACCGTCGCGCCGCCCGAGAGCGTCAGATCGTTGGCAATCTCCACGCCGGACGCGGATTCGAAAGACGCACCGTCAACCACTACCGCGCCGGTGCCGAAGGCGGTGTTTGAGGCGGCAATCACGCCACCCGCGTTCACCGTGGTGCCTCCCGAGAAACTATTGTCGCCGGAGAATGTGGTAATCCCTCCACCAGTCACCGCAACTGAGCCGCTGCCCGAAATGTCATTCCCAACTCCATAGACGTCGCTGCGGTTGAAGACCAGGGATGAATTGTTGACGATGCCGCCACTGCCAAGCGTCCCGGCCGTGCCGCCATTGCCTACCTGCAGCGTGCCGCCGCTGATGGTGGTGGTGCCTGTGTAGGTGTTGTTCGCCGAGATGACCATCAGGCCGTCGCCGGTCATCGTGAATCCGCGGACGCCACTCTGGCTGATCGGGGCGGCGATTTCGAAATCCACTGCGGCCGGGCCGGATACCACATTGAAGGTCGGGTCGGCAAAAAGTGTGATATTCCCGCTTCCGGTGCGGGTGATGAGCGATCCTGTATCGGACGCGCCAATTTGCATCGTTCCGCCCTGTAGGCGAAGGTCGCTTCCGGCCTGAACGATGGTTCCGCCGGTGAGGGTGATGTCGCCGGCATTCATGTATTGCTCGTTGTTGAGCTGCCAGGTTCCACCTTCTTCGACGGTAACTTTCGGCCGGAAGAACGAACCGCCAAGACCACCCAGCGCATGCCCTCCGGCATTGAGCAAGGTCGCGCCATCGCGCACGGTGATCTCACGACCGGAGGTTGAGAAATAGGAAACCGCCCATGCTCCCTCCGCCACGCGGAACGTGCCGTCGGCCACGTCGAGATCGAAGTTGTTGCCCGACGCACCGGTGCGCAGTTCGCCGCTGCCCTGGTGGACGAGTGTGCCGCCGCCGGTGA
>SLCJ01000096.1 GCA_007125835.1 Verrucomicrobiales bacterium
GGTCAGACGCGGTTCAAAGATCACCGTTGCCGGAGCTTCGCCGGATCAGCCGCAGCGCGTCTGGGTTCTGAGGCAGGAAGGTGTCGGGATCGAGCTGGGGATCGCGGCCGTGGATTTCTCCGGTGACCTGGCCCGGCAGGGTGGGGCGGGAATGCTCGGGGGAGTCGTGCGCGAACCACCAGTTGTTTTCGAAGCGGAATGTCTCCGGCACGGTGCCGTCGCCGATGTTCACCTCGGTGCGTAGTGTAGACCGATGGAAAACGATCACATTGTCCCGCACGATGACATCGCGGCACGGGGGAAACCCGTCGAGGCGCGTTTCCTGAAGGATGCGGAACACCCAACGCGTCGGGTTCACCACCACGTTCCCCTCGAATACCGCGCCATCCACGCCGGTGAAGGCGGCGGCGCAGTCGCCGCCTACGATCACGTTGCGCCGGATTGTGATGCGCCGCGCTTCGAAGTTCGCTCCCGGGGGGCGGAAATAATCCAGGCCGGTTGATCCTCCTGCGTGGATCGGGCGCTGCCCGGCGTCGATCAATACGCAATTCTCGATCAACACGTCCTCGCAGCCACCTTTGAACTGTGGGCCGGTGGTCTGGGAAAATCCGTCGCGTCCGACAATCCGACAGCGGCGGATGACCACATTGCGGCAGCCGACCAAATCAATGGCTTGGCCGCCCCAGCCTTCGATCCGGCTGTCCTCGATCACCAGACCGTCTAGACCCGAGCACTTGATGCCGTCAAAGTTCCCCCAGGGGCCGGTTTTCAGCACGGTGACTCCCTCGATCCGCACTGCGCGCACCGGATTGTCCATTTCACCGCCGTCGTCGATATTCAGGCCATTGCCCGTCTGGGCGCGGCATACAAGGTGCCGAATGACCAGGTCGTCGCAGCGGGAGAAATGCCAGGCATTGGTGCCCCCGACAAATTCCGGCGGTTGATCCGCATCCACCGCCTCGATCACCAGGTGCCTCACCCCGCGCACCATCAGGCCGCCGCGATATTGCCCGGGCGCGATTTTGAGCGTGGTGCCGTTCTTAAGCGCGGCCAGCGCCTGCCTCAGATCTGTGTCGTTGCCCACCTCGACCACCCGGCCGCCCTCCGCTGCCGCAGCCACCACCACCCCCGCAAGCGCGAGCCAAATCAGGATGCATGCCTGTTTCATGCCGGCAGGATAAGAGAGAATGCTTAGTCCCTCAATCAATAACAAAAAAATTTCCGTTCCGGAGATCAGGTGCGGAAGACACTCATCTGCTTGTCACGCCGACCTGGGGGTTGTGCCGATCTGCCAAGGCTTCGTGCCAGCCGATCTGCAGTATCTCACGGCAGCGGGCCGGGTTTGGTTTCCACTACGGAGCGCGGGCGCGCCTTGGGGTTGGTCAAACGGAACATGCGGTCGAGGCCGGTGATGATGCGCGCACCGCCACGGTAGGTGAAGTAATTGTACATCCAACTAATCATCACACTCACGCGGTTGCGGAAACCCACAAGGAAGATCAGGTGAACTACGAGCCACGCCATCCAGGCCGGGAAGCCCGCAAACTCGAGTCCTCGGATATCCGCCACCGCCTTGGATCGACCGATGGTCGCCATGCTCCCTTTGTCGACGTAGCGAAAGGGCTTCCTCCCGTTCAGCTTGCCACGCAGCTCGCGGTTGATGATCGCCGCAGCATGGCGGCCCATTTGCATCGCGGCAGGGGACACTCCGGGCACCGGTTTTCCGTTCGCATCGACCAAATTTACGATGTCTCCGATGGCGAATACCTCGGGATGATCCGGAAGGCTGAGGTCAGGAGCGACTTTGACCCGGCCCGCACGGTCGTGTTCCACCGGCAGCGGGGCGCAGAGACGGCTCGCGCGCACGCCCGCTCCCCATACGACGTTCGCTGCCGGGATGCTGCCGTCCTCCAGAGTGACTCCGGTTTCGTCGATCGAACGGATCTTAGCGTTGAGTTGAATCTCGACGCCAAGTTTCTCCAATTGCTTGCGCGCTTTGGCCGCCAGGCCAGGACTGAATTGTCTCAGGATGCGGTCGGTGGCCTCGAGCAGGACGATCCTGGTTTGAGCCGGGTCAATGCGTCGGAAATCACGGCGCAACACAAAACGGCTCAACTCGGTGAATGCCCCCGCCAGTTCCACCCCTGTGGGTCCGCCGCCAACAACCACCACAGTCATGAGGCGGGCACGCTCCTCTGGATCATCGGTCAGCTCCGCCCTCTCGAACGAGAAAAGGATGCGCTGCCGCAGTAAGGCTGCGTCGTCCAGTGTCTTGAGTCCCGGCGCAAAGGCCTCCCACTGGTCGTTGCCAAAATAGTTTGTCCGCGCTCCCACTCCGATCACAAGATAGTCGTAGGATAGCGTCCCGGTATCGCGCAGACGAATGTTCTTGTTCTCCACATCCACTTGCAGGGCCTCGTCGAGACGCACGTCCACACCCTTTTTCCTGCGAAAAATCGACCGAATGGGGTGGGCGATGTCCGGCACCGACAAGCCCGCGGTGGCCACCTGATAGAGGAGGGGTTGGAAGAGATGATGATTCTGCCTGTCAATCAGAATGACCTCGGCGCGGATCGTGTCGATGGCGTGGCAGAAAGCCAGACCGCCAAATCCGCCACCGAGCATGATCACTCGCTTTTTGACCGGCGCGGTGTCTGCCGGGCTTTTGGTATTGCGGCGGTGATCCGCGTTTGGGCTGGCGTGCGATTGGCTGGGTCGGCTGGACATCATTTGTACGATGCCGATACGCCCGGCGGGCCCTGACGACCCCGTCAAATGAAACGGGCCGATGTCGATTCCGGCATTAGAACAAAGTTAGAGTGAGGGTGACTCCTGTGCCTGTTCGCTGCCGGATGCCGCGTCCATCGTCCCTTTATAGAGGAAAAGGTGGTGGTTGAACTGACTCTCCCCCACAGCGAAAAAGTCACGAACATGTTTGTAACGCCCTGAGTTTTCCACATAATCAACCAGCTCGGGAACGGTGGACAGGGCGATCCGGCGGTGGGCGAAGGCGAGAAAGAGCGGGCTCCCCAATTCGTGCGCGAGTTCTTCGCGCTGGCGCAGCTCCTCTTCGCTCCACACAGTGAATGCCTTCGGGTCATAGACGCCGAGGTCGGTCCAGAAGCGGGCGAATTCCACTTGGTTTTCCTGTTCGAGATAGGCCGGGTGGAACTGCCCGCCGCGCACGTGGAGGACCACCTCTTTCATCGGTTGCTGGGCATGCCTGAGGTGAAGCTGTTTCACCGGCCAAATGGCGCCAAGCCATAACGCGGCACCCGCAGCCACGGCAGTGGCGACGGCCAACCGCCCCTTTCCACGTACGGTCTGAATCCATCCTGCATTACCGGCGGCCAAAATCAGCAGCGGTGGCACGCAGGCCAACACATACCAGGGGTGGAGCACCGTGTCGGTAAAGCGTGCATTGGTGAAGGCGAGCGCGGGGGCGATTACGGCCAGGGCGGCAAGCACACACGCCACCCGCGTATTTCTGCGCCACCACCAGAGGAAGCCGGTTGCCGCCAACAGCCAGCCCAAGGCCAGGCCCAGTGGCGGGATCATCCGGCCCTCGGCCAGCGACCGTTCGATGGAAAGGGTGAGCGGCGATTCGGGATTGGGGTCGTGCCAGGGCACCCCTGTCACGGCTTTGGCGGCGGCCAGCGGCCACCATTGGGCGTCCGGTCCTCCGGTGAGCGACGGCACTGCTCCCAAGGCTTCGCGCAGCTGACTCCAAAGCGGCAGAAACGCGAAAGCAAACAGCAAGGCAGCCAGTCCGTTGGCCAGCAGCCAGCGGGGGATCTGGATGTTCATCGCGGAACGGTTGTCTGGCTTGCGGATGTAACCGTGGAGGAAAAACAGACCGAGGCACCCGTTCAACACCAACAGCGGATACAGGCTGCCTGGAAATGCCCACATCAGAACAAACGAGCACAGCCCTGTGGCAATCCACCACCGCCACTGTCCGCGCTCGAGGGCCAGAATCATCGCCCCGAGTACTAGAGGGAGAAATAGCAGCACCAAGGAATGCCCGCGCGCCTCGGAACCGTAGCGAATCAGCCACGGATGCAGGGCCGCCAGTGCCATCACCAGCAGCCCTTGATCCGGCGACCCCAGACGCCTCGCGACGCACCCCAGAACCAGCAGCCCAGCGAGCCCTGCCACAAAAGCCGGCATCCGGATCGACAGCTCATGCACCTCCGCAGGGCCCAAGCCGAGCCGTTTCGCTGCCCGCTCGTATGACAGGCGCGCGAGGATCCCATAGGGCGGAGAATTGTTTCCCACCTGCATGTGCCATTTGGTGTCGGTCCAGGAGGCCTCACGGAACCGCAGCTCCGGCGAGTCTGCCTGTGGACGAAGCTGGCCCGCAATATAGCGGCGGAACATGTAGGCCTCGTCGTTGTAGATTCCCTGATCGAGGCGCTCGGCCCGCAGCCATGCCGCTGCGGCCAGGATCACCCCCGCCGCCAGCCACCACCTCCATGTCGGGCGGGTCCACCCATCCGGCGGCGGCAACAGCGGGTGCCGTCCACCCGGGCCGGCCCACCAATGAGCGGTGGCCGCAGCCATTGCGAGCAGAACCGCACCGACCACCGAAACCCACCACATCCAGGTGTGTGCATGATCGATCACGCGCACATTGGAATCCGCCGCCAGCCGATCGGCGATCGAATCCCGGCCCTCGGCCCCAAGGCTCCATACCAGCACGGCAAAAGATGCGGCCAGCACGAGGCAGTGGATTATGGCCGGTAGGGTCCGGTTTCGGGGCGAATGGGGCATGCGTCGTCGTTGTCCTCGGCGAAAGGCGAAAAGTCCGGGGCCGGAGACACGCATCGCCCGCCCCCATTTGAACAAAGGCCGCCACAATACCCCGACCCGCCGCCACCTTCAAGAAATTTGAACCCGCCCTGCAACCAAAAATAGATGAGGGTCATGCCCGTTTGACTTTTGTTTTGATTTTCCCTGGGCCCAGCAATCCTGCTCAGGTTGTCGGAGTGGCTGGGCGGATCCCGCGATGCAATTAAAAAAAGGCGAAGGGTCAAGCCCGGATAAGAATGTGTTGGCAGTGGATCGGTTCTGGACAGGTGGCTGGGGAGGGTGTTTTGTCTGGGGATGCGCGATGATTTAGAGCGAATTTTGTTTCATGAGACGACGATTCTGGCCCGGCTGGATGAGTTGGCGGAGCAGATCACGCGGGATCATTTGGGGAAGGAGCTTTCGGTGGTGGTGATTTTGCACGGGGGGATGGTGCTGATGGCGGATTTGTTGAGGCGGGTGCACATGCCTTTGTGGATCGAGACCTTGACGGCTTCGAGCTATCACGGCGGCACGGCGAGCAAGGGGGTGGTGGATTTGGGGCCTGATGGCTTGCCGGATGTGAAAGGGCGGCATGTGTTGATTTTGGATGACATTCTGGATACCGGGCTTACGCTGGCGACGGTGAAGAAGCAGTTGATTGAGAGCGGGGGGGCGGAGGGGGTGCGGACTTGTGTGTTGCTGCGGAAGAAGAAGGAGCGTGCGGTGAGGATTGGTGCGGATTATGTGGGGTTTGAGATTGGAGATGAGTTTGTGGTGGGCTACGGTCTGGACTTCGCCGGGCGGTACCGCAATCTCCCTTTCATCGGAGTGTTGAAGGACGAGGTAATCCGTGGCGAGTTGCCTGGAAAAGGCGTAGAGTGAGTGATGCGCAAACTGGTCACGGTCCTCCGGAATATTGCAGTGGCGGCCGTCTCGGGCGCACTGCTTTTCGCCGCGCTGGTGCAGTGGGGAAGCGGGCATTGGGAGTGGGTGGAGGTGGCCGGGAATTTCCGCCTGCCGGTGGCTCTGGTGGCTTTGTTCGGGACGGCGCTTTTTGTCCTCGGTCTTTCACTTGGGCGTGTGGTGGTTGGACTGGCGGTGGTGGTTTGGCTGGCCTGGCCATTTAGCGCGTATGTGATTCCTGACTCCGTTCGGGGTGGTGCGGCCAACGATAACCGGGACGGCCGCGGGGAGGATCCGGGGTGGATGTTTTCATTGGTGTCGCTGGAGGGGGTGGAGGACGTGGCAGGGCTTTTGGAAGAGGTTTTCACGTGGCGCGATGATCTGGTGGTCGCCACAGATGTGACGCGTGAGGTCTATATTGATTTTTTTCCGCAGATGCGGGCTGCGGGTTACATGGCACAACACATCGCCCCGGCGGAGGATGGCACGGGCGTGTGGGCCTTCACGCGCCATGAGGTGCTGCGCGATCAGAGCCAGTCGCTCACCCGGGAGCTTGGGCGTCCGGCTGTGGACTGGACGCTGGATTTGGGAGGTGGGCGTCCGATTCGCCTGCTTTTCGCCCGCGTGCCCTGGCCATGGAATGGGGAGCGTCTGGATGAGCGCAGGTTGCAGCTGGAGACGATACTGGATCAAGCCGGCCGGGAGTTGGCGGAGAAGCCGGCCCTTATGTTGGCGGGTGATCTCGCCGCCCTTCCCGGAAGCCATTGGTTTTCGCGCGTTCTGAAGGGGGCGAACGTGGCGGACACGGCCACGGGGCGCGGCTGGCACCCGACCTGGAGGGTTTTTCCTGGTTGGGAAGGCGGTGGCACGCATTTTGGCTTGCCAAGCAGGATGATTTTGGCGGACATTGACCTTGAAGGAGGGGTTCGCGAATTGTTCTGGTGGGAGCGCGCCCGGGAGGCGACAATCCGTCAGGAGATCCGGTGGCGACGACAGGAGCGGAGCGAGGGAGTCGTGGTTCTGCAATCTGCCGATGGATGAACCCGTTGCGCCGGCATCCGGGCAGGCGTCTGCGTGCAAGGGTTCCATGCCGGCAGATGTTTTCCACGCCATCGACCATTGCTTTTTATCGATCACGCACTCTTGACCACCATCTGACTACACCCATGACCGCAACGGGCTTGATGAACCAACCTTGTCCCTGGCTGCCGGAGATCGACAGGCCCTGGCCAGCGAGGGAGCTTTCGGGGCCGGGACGCGCGGGCCGGGCGGCGGACGTGTGTCGGGTAGCTCTTTGCTGCGCACAATGGAAGTGGTTGGCCGGACAGCCTGGGCAAGCGCTGCTGATGCTCAACCGTGTGTTCGCCCTGGGTTGTCCGCGTGACCCCGGCCTTTCAGGATGCGCTTGGCTGCCTTATCGGGCGGTTGGATGGATTCTCCGGCAGCCAGGGTTGTGCGGGTTCATTGGCAATCCACGGCGGCATTTTCAACATCTGGCCACGCGAATGCCTCCGGGATCTGATGCAGATGTGCGGATCTGGCGGGCGTGGGCTTGTTGGGCGCTGGCCTGCCAGGCGGGCCACCCGGAGTGGGTAGCGGATGTGGAACAGCTGCGCCGCGAACACATTTCCGAACCCGGTTTGGACGAGGTGGCCGCAGGTCTTACGCGCTACGGTGTGCGCGGCGAAGCGGATCTCTGGGGCCAATGCCTGGATGCCGCCGACTCCGCTTGATCCGGAGCGCATGCCGGGCATCTTTGGCGGATGGAAAAATCCTCCAACACGACCGGTGCCATGACTCCCGAGCTGGAGTCGCTTTTTGAGCTGCTTCGTTTTCCCAGTATTTCCACCGACAGTCGGCATCGCGGCGATGTCCGGGCCTGCGCGGAATGGCTGGCAGGGAACCTGGCTGCCATGGGTCTCGAGTCGCGTGTGGACGACACCCCCGGGCACCCCGTTGTGTTGGCGAAAAGTGAGGCCAAGCCGGACAGGCCCACGGTTTTGATCTACGGACACTATGACGTGCAACCGGTCGATCCGCTCGAATTGTGGGACACGCCGCCTTTCGAACCGGTGCTGCGCGAAGGCAGGATTCTGGCTCGCGGTGCCACGGATAACAAGGGACAGTTGTGGGCACACGCTCTCGGAGTGGGTGCGGTGCTGCGCGAGGAGGGCGACCTGCCGGTGAATGTGATCCTGCTTTTCGAAGGTGAGGAGGAAGTGGGAAGTCCAAATTTGGGTGCCTATCTGGAGGCACACAAGGACGAGCTGGGGTGCGATGTGATTGCGGTGAGCGACACCGGAATGGTAGCCCCCGGTGTGCCCACGCTGGGATACGGACTGCGCGGCATCGCCTGCTGCGAGGTCAAGGTATCGGCGGCGAAAAGCGACCTGCATTCTGGTGTTTATGGTGGCGCGGTGGCCAACCCGGCCACCGCGCTGGCACGCCTGCTGGCCACTCTGCACGATGCGAACGGGCGTGTGGCGGTGGCCGGATTTTACGACGGGGTGGGCCTGCCCGAGGAATGGGAGAGGGAGGCGTGGTCGGCGCTGCCGATTGATGAATCCTCGATCTTGAAAGAGACGGGGGCTCCCGCGCTATCCGGGGAGGAGGGTTTCAGCAGCTGGGAGCGGCTTTGGGCGAGGCCGACGGCGGAGATCAATGGCATGGCTTCGGGTTACCAGGGCGAGGGGAGCAAGACTGTGCTTCCCTCCGAAGCGATGGCAAAGTTGTCATTCCGTCTGGTACCCGGCCAGGATCCGGGGGACATCCTGGCCGGGGTGCGGCGTCATTTCGAGGAGCGGGCGGCGCCTGGCATCCGCCTGCAATTCGTGGAGGGGCACTCGGGGGAACCGTATTTCTGCGACCCCCGCTCACGCCACGGACAGGCCGCTTGCGAGGCGCTTCGGGAAGCGTTCGGGCGCGAGCCGGTGATGATCCGGGAAGGGGGAAGCATCCCCATCATCAATACCTTCCGGCGCGTGCTCGGTGTGGACACCTTGTTGCTAGGGCTGGCGCTGCCGGATTGTCGGATCCACGCCCCGAACGAGAATTTCACGGTGGAGAATTTCGAGGGCGGCATCCGCATGAACCGCGCCCTGCTGCGGGCGTTGGCTAAAGCGTGATACCAACTCCCGTAAAATCCGCTTCACTGCGGCGCGGCCTCGCCCTGGTTCCGGAACGAGGCGGGGACCTCCATGCGCCGCGAAATGAAGGTAAGCGCGATTCCATGTGGGCGCGCTTCATCGCGGGGCACGGCCCAAGCGACGAGAATCGTGCGTTCGTCTTCCTGGAGGTCGACATAGGTTTGCACCAGATCGTGGTCGTCCTGGGTCTCTCCGGTGCGCACGGCGAGCACCGAGCGTCCGTTGTCGTTGGTGGTAAGGGGTACGGGGCCGACAAAGGCATTGCGCACATTGGCCATGCCTTCGGCTCGCTGGAAGTAGAGATCGCGTCCGGTGAAATTGGCGACGACGGCTTGGTCGCGCGAAACCCGCCCGGGTGAGACATCGACAGGGCGCATCGAAATCTCATTCCACATGGGGTCGGATGGATCCTTGTGCACGAAAACGAGGATGTGGGTGGACTGCGGCGGGATGCGGATGGTGCCGAGTTCGTAGCGACGTGTGCGCTCCTGTTCGCCTCTGGTGCGGGTCACCTCGTACTCGATGGTGATGTTGTCACCGCGTGGGATTGTGGTGAACGCGGGAATCTGGTTCTGTGCGGTGAACAATTTGATCTCGCCGCGCGAAGTTTTGATGTGATACAGGGATGGTGCGTATTCGAGCGGGTCGCGTTCCTGTTCCCGAGGCATGCCTGTCTCGTCGAGGTAGATGATGGGAGGCGGAAACGCGCCGACGGGAACGATGGCGATATCGACCACCGGCCCTTTGAGTTCCTCTTCGGTCAGCTGGCTTTCCACCGCCCTGAGGTCGGCGTCCGGGATGGGAACCGTGCTCAAATCGAGGTTGCCTTCCCACGGGGGATCATCCGGGGCCTGGTCGTCGGGTGGTGGCGGAGCCGGTTGCACGGCGAGCAAAGGTGCCGTGGCAAAGGCGAGTGCCAGCAGCAGGCGGCAAAAGGATGTGACTGGGCTGTGAAACATTTTCATGGCGTTTCGGGGGGTGTTTGCCGGCCTTGGGCGGCCTGCCTCAGGGTATCACACTTCATCGGGGGCAAGCCAGCGGAAAGAGACGATGCGGAACTGTCGCCCGAAGCGGCGGTTGATTTCAGAAATTTCCTCGTTGAGCGCCCCGTCGGCCTGGGCCACCGGCGTCTCGGGCGGGTTGGTGCCGTCGACAAAATCGGGCACGCGCTGCACCTCCACCTCACACCAGGCGCGTGCCAACACGCGACCCGTGCCACCGGAGGACCGTGTGTCGCCGTAGGCCCGGATGACGAAAGTGTCGCCCCGTGCGACGAGCATTCCGCCAAGGGTCTGGAGGATATCGGTCTGTTGGAGGAAAGTTGGCAGGCCGTACAGTTTGTGGCTGCGGATGTGCGAGCGCTCGCCCCAGGCGTCGATGGGGTTGCCGGGCTCGTAGGCGGCCACGCCCCAGCCGCCCAGATTCATCTGGGCCAGGTTGCGATCGCTGCGAACAAGTGGATCGTTGATGCGCGCCCTTTCGATGGCAGCGTCGAGCGTGCCTTTCAGCCCCTCGTCGGTTGACGTGAGGCGGCGGTTGACGAAATCGGACACCGACACAAAGGGGCCGCGGCGGCGCACTTCGACGACAATGGATTCGGCCAGATTGTTGATTTGCTCGTCGGTGAGGCGGGTTGTGGCGAACCATACCTCCGGCGCGGAAAGGGCAAGCTGCGCGGATGTCGTGGCGATGGGGTCGTCGGTCACATCGTTGAAGAAGCGTGGGAACGGGGTGCCGTCCGAGGAGTCGCCCAGGGGCAGCTCGCGCAGTGAGGAGAGCACCGCGCGCCAGGCCGCGACATCGGTCGAGTTCACATTGAATCCACCGTGGAGAACCACGGCAGTGGCGGCCCGGTGGTAATCCACGAAGTCGGAACTGCGGGAGGCATCCAGTGGGACCAACCTGTGATTAGGGATGGTGTTGTTGGCCGGGTCCTGGAAGAAGGCGAGTTTTTCGTCGCTGGTGGCTCCGCTCAGGAAGTGCCGGTCCCACAGCTCATGATTGACTTCGTAAGCGAGATCGTAGACGACCTCATCGCGGCGGCGGCGCTGGGTAAGCCATTCGGGAACCCAGGGAGCGTGGGTGGACCACTGCTGGGTCAGCTCCCGGGCCAGATCGCCGCTCCTTCTGCGATCCGTCACGTTGGCCTGAACGAGCCCGGAACCCACCGCGCGTCCGGCGTGCCAGCCGAACTGACTCATGCGCGCATGTTGAAAGCGGCCCATTGAGACAATCCGTTCGCCGCTGCGTGGCAAGTCGTACAGAGGGTAAACGTGATCCGGGGTGGTGAGGTTGCCTTCGAAGAAGGGGTTGCCGCGGAATGTTCCGTTGGGTCCGGGATGCGCGGCGAGGTCCGGCGACAGGTAGGGCAGCCCCTGCTCGCGCTCCACGGCGAAAGGTCCGAACTGGTTCCAGTGGTGGGATTCGCCATTGTCGGTAACGTTATCAAACGGGCTGCGATGGTGGAAGGTTCCCCGCAGGTTGTAGTCGCTTGTGACGCCAGCCTGCCACAGGCGGTTGGCTCCCGCGCCCTGCAGGTTTGAGGGATTTGTTTCGCGCCACCACTTGTAACGGAAGCCGTATTTCGTGCGCGCCCAGGGCTCGACATCGGCGGAGGTTTCGTAGTTCAGCACTTCCTCCACCCCGCCGACCTTCCATCGTCCGTTGTTCACACGGCCGTTGTAGTTTCGCTTGTAGTTATTGAGGTCGATGTATTGCAGCAGCGGCAGCCGCTGCATCGCGGCGAAGGTCCGCGCGCTGCCAAGATGCAGCGACACTTTGACCCCCGTGTCGACATCGCCGTTCCAGTTCATCAGGTCAATCCAGTAGTATGCGCCGCGGTTGTGGTTGGCGTAAAGGGGCAGGTCGTTCGTGGTGATGGTGGCGGGAAGCTGGTTGAGCGTGACGTAGAAATTGGTCATGGCCCGCGGGTTGACTTCGGCGCTCATGGTGTTGAATCCGTTCTCGTTGCGGCGCACCAGCGGCATGGCACGGTTGGCGATCGCGTTGCCCCGTGGGAGGGGGGTGAAAACCAGCGCCTCGCCCGGCTCAAAACGGGTGGGCTCGATCTGCAGGCGCAGGCGGTTCTCCTTGTTTCCGCGCGTATCAAAGGAAGTGCTCAGCACATCGGCCGTGGGATTGCGGCGTTCGAGCACGATCGAATCGTTCACTCCTATATCGTAGTAGAGGGTGTATTCTTCCGGCTCGATGGCGACATTGTGAGGATTCCACAAGGTAATCCGCGGGTAGAGGTGTAATGCCAGGAAACCGCGAATGTAGGAGAAGCGGGTGTAGAGTTGGGCCGAGGCGACCACCGGATGAATCGGGTGGCCGCTACTGGCGGTCAGGTCGGGCACGGCCTGGTAGTTGGCATAGGCGTTGACTCCGGTCAGGTTGGACGAACGGGCCATGTTCGGACTCGCTGTGGGGGGCACGCCGACACCCGGCGAGCGTTCGGCAAGTTGCTGGAAGGCGCGCAGTGTGCCGTATCGCGGGCCCTGCTCCTGCCGGAAGGTGCCGGTGAGAATCGGAGTGTTGTCGTTGATCCCTGCGAGGCCGCTCTGTCCGGAAGGCACATCGCCCTCGAGCAGATAGCGGCTGAGATCAGTTTTCAGTCCGCCGCGAAGCGGGTCCGCCAGCACGGAACGCGACACTGTGGCCAGGGAGTGGAACTGGTTGTCCCAGTCGCCCGGCTCACCGGCACCCGCAAAATCAAGCTGTCGCCTACCAATAATCCGCGCCAGCCTGTCCGAGGGCACCTGGTTGAAATCTTCGAGTCCGGCGAGCACGCCCACTCCGACGCGATCCGGGAGGGCCAGGCGCAAGTCGTCGCTCGCGCTCGTGTCGGGAAGGTTGCCATACGGTATGGCGGTCGCTTTCAGAGACTCGTCGGAAATCCACCAGCCGTGGGCGCTGCGAGAGTTGGTGCCGGTGATCTGCACCAAGGGAACATTGACCTCGGCACTCTCGTCTGCCACAGAGCCCGGGCCGACCACGTTGATCAGGTCGCCACTGACAAGACCGCCTTCGGCACCACTGACAAGGCGCCCGAGGAACAGGTTTTCGCTGGAGAACCTGCCGGAACGGAGGTCTTCGAGGCTTTGGTCGCGCACCGCCCAATTGATGATCGGCACCTCCCCCGTCCTGCTCACCTCGTCGGTTTTCCAAACACCGACCCAGTAGCGCTCTTGGTCGGATGAGCCTTCCCGCATGTCCATGCGCGCAGTGACCCGGCGGTCCGGGCCCGCCTGCTTCTGCAAATCACCCATCGCCATGCTCAGGGAGAGCAGCGCATTGGCCTGGGCCTCCACGCCGAAGCGCTGCGAGTTTGCGGTTGCTGTGGATCGGGCGGCGAGGCTTACCAGCCCCACGGCCAGCAGCGTGATCAGCGCCACCATCGACATCACCACAATCAGGGCAAAGCCCTTGCGCCGCTCACAGCCCTCTTGGGCATGGTTTTGATGATTGTTCTTTATCATGACAAGTCCTCCGCCTTGTATTTACCTTGTAATCCAGTTTTACGCCTTTCCCGGTTCAAAATCAATAGAAAAATGCTCGATTCGCGATTTTTAGGCACAATACTATAAAGAACAACGAGCATTTGCAAGCTTTTCCGGGGACGGCAACCTGATTTTGCAAGAATCTTCTGTGTCACACGCGGGCAAGGCGGCCGAACCGGGGTTTGGGAATGGCGATGTCTCGCGCTCTACGAGCTTGGCCGCCGCCGCCCGTTTCCGGTTGCACGGCGCGCCCTCCGGGCCTATTCCATCGTATCATGCAAGTACAAGTCGCCGCTCTCTGTGATTCCGCCTCCGATTATTCGGGCAAACTGTGCCTTCTCGGGGCATTCGACACGCTTTTTGCAAGGCAGTTTCCCGTGGTGCATCCGCATTGCGCACTGGCTTTGCGGTTTTGTTTTTTTGCCGAGGATGAAGGCGAGCACAAGCTGAGCATCCGCTTTTTGAATGCCGATGGGCACCCGGTGACCAAGGCGATCGAGCCTCGGATCAACATCCAGCTCAGCGGCGATGCAGGCTTCATCACCCGCAACATGGTCATGAATCTGCAGGGCCTCAGCTTTCCGAAACCCGGGGAGTATGCGGTGCAAATTGCCTGCGATCAACGCTCGCTGGCCGAAATCCCGCTGCGGGTAATGGAGGTGGATCAAAACCAGCAGGGGTGACAGACAGCCGGGACAACCCGCAACCCACACGAAACACATGCGATCACATCACGAACATTTCCGGTGCGGCCTGGTTACGGGCGCTTCCGCTGGGATTGGAGCGGAATTCGCACGCCAGCTCGCACCTTTCTGCGAAACCCTGGTCCTCACTGCCCGCCGCCGCGAGCGTCTCGTCTCGCTGGCGGAAGATCTTGCGGAGCAACACCCGGATCTAACCATCCATGTCCATGGAGCAGATTTGGCCAAGGATGGCGACGTCGACGACCTGCTGAAGGTGCTGGCCAAACAGAAGCTGATCCCGGATCTGGTCGTCAACAACGCGGGCTTGGGCGACTATGGCGAATTTCTCTCGGCGGAATGGCCACGCATCGAGGCCATGTTATCCGTGAATGTGCGGGCGCTCACACGCTTGACCCACGCCCTGCTGCCGGCCATGGCGGAGACCGGAGGTGGTGCGGTGTTGAATGTCAGTTCGATCGCCGGCGATTTCCCCATCCCCGACTTTGCAGTGTATGCGGCCACGAAGGCCTATGTCACGAGTTTCAGCGAGGCGCTGCGGATCGAGGCCCGCCCCCTTGGCATCCGCGTTATGGCTCTTTGCCCTGGACCGGTCAAGACCGAGTTCGGGGATGTGGCGCGACGCGATCCCGCCACAGTGGTGCCCGGCCAAGGCGACCGCCTGCTGCAAGTCAGCAAGGAGGCGGTGGTGGCCGAAGCCCTTGCGGCGCTGGCGGTCGGCAAAGCCCGGCATTATCCCGGTTGGAAAGTGGCCGTATCCGCGGCGCTGATCGGCCTGCTGCCCATCGCCCTGCTCCGCTTTTTCCTCGGGTGCCGCCCGCACCGGCGCTGATTGCGGATTCGAACCGATGATTTTTCATGACCCCCCCCTCCCGAAGAAACGTACCACGGCGGAAGCGCGGGTCCGGTCCGCGCCTGGTTGCGGCTTTGCTATGGTTCGGTGTCGGCTGTGGCGCGCTGGCGGTCGTGCTGGCCGTGCTGCTGGCCTCGTCGTCGCGCGGGGCGCGCGGTCTCGAACGCCTGCAGAAGGCGCTGTTCGAGCCCCTGATCGAAACCCGCGTGGAAACGCGGGAGGTCGAAGTCGAGGTCCCCGAGGCTCCAGCGGCGCCCACACCGGCCCAGGCCGAGTATGACCTGCGGCGGCTCTTCAATGGCATCGAGTTGGCCACCGGAGCGGATTTCTGCGGCGGGCGCAGCGCCGCAGTCGAGCGCGTTGTTGATGACAGCTACCGCGCGCGCGTGGTCGTCGAAGCCCGCCGACCGCGGGCAGCGATCACTCTGGATGAAATCCTCGCCCAGAACAGCCAGCTCGCCGATATCCTTCCGGGCCTGCCCGAGTTGTTGGCCACCGCCACCGTCTCGCCTTACTTCGATCGCCTCTACGATGAAAAAGAATCGCGGATTCGCGCCAACCTACACCAGCTCAACCGCCTGGTCTCGCGGCATAATTTCTTCGACTGCGAAACGATCCTGCAACTCCGCTCACCGGAAACAGGGCGGAAGGCCCTGTTTATCCTCGCTGACATGGATGTGGTTAGCGACGGATCGGACGGCGACCGCTTGCCCAAGATGCCGCCGGAAATCACCGAATCCACCCACTATCAGCCGACCACCAGCTACGGCTGGCGAAAAAAGGGAGATATCGAGAACCCTCTGCTCCCGGGCCTGCGCCGCCGCCTGCAGGAAGCCCGCGACGAATTCGCAATCCCCGGCCTGAGCGTCGACCACAACCGCCGCCTGCGCGCGACCATCGCCCGTCTGGAGCCTTTGGTCGAGGAGCTTCAATACCGCAGCTTCCTGATCGCTGAATACGACCCGTTTGTGGTGCTGCCCGTCTACATGATCACCGACCGCAGCGGCGATCCTTTCGCGCCGCGGGTCGGCGACTACGCGGTGGTGATTTACGAAGACCGCATCCTGCCCGCCATCGTCGGCGACGCAGGACCGAATTACAAAGTGGGTGAGGCGTCGCTGCGCATCGGCCGCGAAATCGACCCGCGCACCAACCCCTACCGACGTCCCGTCTCCGACCTCACCGCCGCCTACGTGGTTTTTCCCGGCACCCGGTTTCGTCCTCATGACGAACCCGACCTCGACCTTTGGTTTGATGAATGCATGCGCCTGCTAGGTGAAATCGGCGGTCTCGGGGAGGGGCACGAACTCCACCGCTGGGTCGACCTGCTCAAACAAATGGCCGCAGACCGCAAGGCCGGCGAAGAAGGCACCGCGGACGAGGGAAGCCAGAATGGCAGCGAAAACAGCAACGGCGATAACGACAGGGAAATTGAGGGCGAGCAGGAAAATGGCGACGACAGCGGCAACCAAGAGGCATCTGCCGCCACTTGATTTGTGTTGAATTAGGTGTTGAGCGCGTCGTCCGGGGATGTGAGATTCGCTCCATAGCGACAATGAGTTTTGGCGACCTCAGAGGAATTCTGCAATATGTGCCCCAGTTCCGCGGCAAGACCTTTGTCGTGGCACTGGATGGGGCCGTCGTGGCGTCGGACAATTTCTCCAACATCCTGCTCGACATCGCGGTGCTGAATTCGCTAAGCATCCGCGTAGCGCTGGTGCATGGCGCAGCGGAACAGATCCGTGCGCTGGCAGACAAACGCGGCATCACCCCCAGCAACGATGACGGCTCCGGATCCACCGACGCCGAAACCCTCGAAGTCGCCGTCGACGCCATCACCCGCCTCAACCACGCCATCCTGCAGAATCTTGGCTCGGTGGACCTGCGCGCCGCCACCGCAAACGCCCTGTCCGCACGCCCCGCCGGCATCATCCACGGCCGCGACCAGGGATTCACCGGGCGGGTGACCAAAGTGGATGACGGCAGCCTGCGCACCATGCTCGACCAGGGAATGATCCCGGTGATTCCGCCGCTCGCCGCAGGCGGCAGCGCCGGCAACCTGAGGCTCCACTCCGACGCCGTCGCCAAAGAGGTGGCCGTCGCCCTGCGCGCCGATAAGCTGATCTTCCTCGCGGCAGGAGACGTGCCCTTTCTCTCGGAGGCAAGGCGCCACTACGCCGTAGGTGTGCATGAAGTCGCCGGGCTGCTCGAACATCTCGAAGAACCGTGGGCAAGCCGTCTGCGCTTCGCGCGTGAGGCCTGCTCCGCTGGTGTCGCGCGGACCCACATGCTGCATGGTTTGCAGAACGAGGCCCTGTTGGCGGAATTGTTCTCCAACGAGGGCGTCGGCTTGATGGTTTTCGCTGACGCCTATGTCAGCATTCGCCCGATCGAAAGCTGGGACATCCCCGAGATTATCTCTATGATCCACGACTCAGTAGAGCAGGATGCTCTCGTCCAGCGCCGCCAAGAGGAAATCGAGGAAAATCAGGAGGATTTTCGGGTAATCGAAGTGGACGGCAATGTCGTGGGCACCGCCGCCCTGCATTACTTTCCCGCTCAGCAGGCGGCCGAGGTCGCCTGCCTTTTCATCAAACGCACCCATGAAAACCAGGGCTACGCGAGAAAACTCCTGCGAAACCTCGAACAAGAGGCGCGGAAACGGGGTGCACAGCGGATCTTCGCCCTCACCACCCAGGCGCGCGGATTTTTCGATGGCAAATGCGGCTTCCAGCAGGCCGACCCGGCAAGCCTCCCTCCGGAAAGAAGAGCGCGCCTCGAGGAAAGCGGACGCAATTCCTTCGTGCTGGAAAAATCGCTGCGTTGAGTTTGCCGCTTTTGTTTACGACGCCCGTGGAGCCGGGTTGTTTGCCTGGCGGTAAGGCCCGCTCTTGAGCAGGTAGTGGATCAAATTTTCCGTGGCCATCATCGCCTGACGCGGCACGCTCTCGTAGGTCCGCGAGCCAATATGCGACGTGACGATCGTGCGCGGATGCACCAACAGCGGATGATCCGAGGGCGGCGGCTCGACGTCCAAGACATCGGTCACATAACCCGAAAGCCTGCCGTCCTCCAGCGCCTCGACCACCGCATCATTATCGACCAACTCGCCGCGGCTCGTGTTCACCAGCAAGGTGCCCGGACGCAGCAGGGCGAGCCGCTCCCGATTGACATATCCGCGGGTCTGCTCGTTGAGTGAGAGACACACACTGATCACATCCGCCGTGCGAAAAAGCTCTTCCGGGGTGTCATAGCGGGTAACGCCCAACTCGTCAGCCGCATCGGGCCAGTCGAGACTGAAGCTCGATACCTCCATTTCGAATCCCTTGGCCCGGCGCGCTACCTCAAAGCCAATTCTCCCCATCCCCAGGATGCCGATTCTCTTCTGCCACAGCTCGTGGCCCGTGGGCCGCAGCCATCGACCGCTGCGCGTTGCGTTCACCACATCGACCAGATTGCGCATATGCGCCAGAATCAGGCAAAATGCATGCTCGGCCACCGTGGTGTGATTCACGCCCGGAGTGAAAAGCACCGGAATCCCCAGTTCATCGGCCGCGCCGAGATCAATCTTGTCCAGACCAATGCCATACTTGCTGATCACTTGTAGGCGAGGCATCGACGCCTCCAACACCCGCCGCGTCAGGGCATCGTCGCCACAAAGCAAGCCGTCGAATTCCCCGGCCAAACGCATCATCGTCTCCTCGTCCAGCGGACCACGCTCCCTCACAATTTCAAATCCCTGCCCCTCCAACAGCCCGTGATGGGGCCCGGGCGTGTCCTGATAGGATGTGGTGGTAAGAAGAATGCGAGCGTTCATTTCCGAACCTTGGCGGATGCCAAACTTTTTTCAAGCAGAATCGGCGCATCGGATCCCGGCAACCGGATCCAAAATAAAACCAGGATTTATTTACTTGATGTGGCAGCGGGCGCACCGCAGCCAAGGAAATCAGCCCGCTCAAAAGCGAAAAATTCCCTTGATTAATTCGTTCTTTCGCTAATTGTAAAACAATGACTTTACGGGATCGAGCAAATGTGTTCAAGGCGCTGGGGCATCCGGCGCGGCTGGCGATTGTGGAGCGGCTGGCCGTGGGTGAGTGCTGCGTGTGCGAGTTGTTGGCGGGGACGGAGTTCGGCGGGTTGAGCGGGCCGACGGTTTCCCAGCATTTACTGGTCCTGAGGTCTGCCGGGGTGATTGCGGACAAGAAGCAGGGCAAGAAGGTGTTCTATCGATTGTCGATGCCCTGCGTGGCTGAAATCTCGCTGTGTGTCGATGCACGATGTGCACAGAGCGAGGGGGCGGTGGCGTGACCGCGTCGCCCAAAGAGTGGCGCGTGGCGGCTTGGCTTGTCGGCGTGCTTTCGGCGCTGTATTTCCTGCCTGTGGGAGTCCCCCGTTTTGATGGGGCGGTGAACGAGGCATTGCACCTGGCCCGCTGGTATGCCCGCGAGCACGTGATCCTGTGCTTGGTGCCGGCCTTTTTCATTGCAGGAGCCATTGGCGCGTTTATCAGCCAGGCGTCGGTAATTCGATATCTTGGTGCCAAGGCGCGGCCACTGGTTGCCTACGGGGTGGCCTCGGTGTCGGGAACAATTCTAGCGGTTTGCTCGTGCACAGTTCTTCCTTTGTTTGCAGGGATTTACCGCCTTGGAGCGGGGATTGGGCCCGCTACCGCGTTTCTCTATTCCGGGCCGGCGATCAATGCGCTGGCCATCATCCTCACTGCGCGGGTGCTCGGCTGGGAACTCGGTGCCGCCCGCGCGATCAGCGCTGTCGTTTTCAGTATTGTGATCGGCATGCTCATGGCCTGGCTGTTCCGCAAAGAAGAGCGCGAGCGTGGGGCCGCTGCTGCGCAAATGCCGGAGGCCGCACCGGCGCGACCCTTGTGGCAGACCGCAGCGTTCATTGGCACCCTGTTGGGCATTCTCGTTTTCGCCAACTGGGGAGGTGCTGCGGCCAGCGGGTTCTTCGGCGTGGTATATGCTCTGAAATGGCAGATCACCACGGGATTTGCCGCGCTGCTGGGTTTGATGCTGTGGCGCATCCATGGCTGCCCCGCGCCGAGGGTGCTTGCAGTGGCTGTTGGCACGGCTGTGGCCACTTATGTTTTCGGCACGCCGGAGGCGGCTTTCCTCACCGCTGCTGCCGGTCTGGCCTGGCTGACCGCAGGGAAGCCCGGGGAAACAGGCGAATGGTTCGGCCAGTCGTGGTCCTATGCCAAGCAGATCATTCCGCTGCTGGTGGCCGGCGTGCTTGTGGCTGGGCTTCTGCTGGGCAGGCCCGGCCACGAAGGACTGATCCCCTCGGAGTGGGTTGCCTCGCTTCTCGGCGGCAACTCCCTCGCTGCCAACGCCTTCGCCTCGGTGGCCGGGTCGCTGATGTATTTCGCCACACTCACGGAAATTCCGGTTATCGAAGGACTGCTCGGAAGTGGTATGGGCAAGGGTCCCGCTCTGGCCCTGCTGCTCGCCGGCCCCGCCCTGAGCCTGCCCAACATGCTGGTGATCCGCTCGATCCTCGGCACCCGCAAGACCGCCGCCTACGTCACGCTGGTCGTGATCATGTCCACCCTTGTCGGCCTAATCTACGGCTCACTCGCCTGACCCCCCCGCCAAGCCATTTCAACCCGGGCACGAACCGGACAACACAAACAACCAAACCAAAAGCAAAACATGAAAAAAATCCACATCCTGGGAACCGGATGCACCAAATGCACCCACCTTGCGGAAAGCGCCAAAACCGCGGCCGGGGAACTCGGCATTCCATACGAACTCGAAAAAGTATCCGACATGATGCGCTTCGCCGATTTCGGCGTGATGCTCACCCCGGCAATGGTTGTCGACGGCGAAGTCAAAGTCGCCGGCCGCGTGCCATCCGTTGCCGAACTCAAGGAATTGATCGGTGGGTGAAAGCCAGCTGCGCCCCGTGAGAGAATCACGCTGAATTCAATCCCAACCGATTCACCTCTGACAATGAGAACCTTACTCCGCCGGTGCGTCACCTCCGCTCTGCTGGTGCTGGCCGTGGCCGGCCTCGCGGCCGCCATCAAAAAACAGCCGGCCAAGGCGGCCGACGAAACGCTGATGCCCCTCACAGCGGCGACGGCTACCGATGGGATAATCGTAACCTATTTCACCACAGACGTGAGATGCCACACCTGCCGCGTAATCGAAGATCTAACCCGCCGCGCTGTCGAAGAACGACCTGCCGAGGGGGCCGATTCCGACCAAGTGATCTTTCGTGTGGTCAATATCGACCGCCCTCAGAACGGGCACTATGTGGATCGATACAGGCTCGTGAGCAAAAGCGTCATTATTTCCCGGATGGATTCGGGTATTGAGTCGGCATGGGAAGAAATGGACGACATCTGGCTCCATCATGGGGACGAGGCGGCCTTCCTCATCTATATCCGCAACGCTGTCCAAGCCTTGCTCGATTCGAACCCATTCACATCCCAGGTATGAACACCGCACTTGCCGCCATGATGGCTGCCGCCTGGCTTGGCCTGCTCACTTCAATCAGCCCCTGCCCACTCGCAACAAACATCGCGGCGGTGTCTTACCTATCCCGAAGGATGCATTCCCGGCGCATGGCCGTAGCCGGAGCCGTGGCCTATGCGCTCGGTAGAGTGCTGATATACCTTTTGATCGGCCTCCTCGTGGTCTACGGTCTGGCGGCAGCGCCAGCTCTCTCAAGTTTTCTGCGGAACGAAATTGGACCGTTTCTCGGACCGCTGCTGATTTGTGTAGGCCTTGTTCTCATTGGCTGGCTGCGCCTTCCCTTGAATTTCGGTGTGGCCAATGAATCGGTCGCCAGGCGACTTGCCGGATTCGGTCTTGCCGGCGAGTTCATGCTTGGAATGCTGTTTGCCCTCACCTTCTGCCCGGTTTCCGCCGCTTTGTTTTTCGGCACGCTGACCCCCCTGGCAATCACATCCGGTTTGCCAGTGCCCGTGTTCCTGGTTTTCGGATTGGGCACAGCGCTCCCGGTTGGTATCATCGCTGTTTTTATCGCACTCGGCCTCAAGGCAGCAGGTCAAATCGTCGGATGCATCCAGCGCTGGCAGGGCGCGGTGCGGTGCGTCACCGCATCTGTCATCATCGCGGTTGGAGTTTGGCTTACGCTCACCTCTTCACTCGGATTGTTCTCCCCTCAGCCTTAAAGGGTTTGACTTTTAAGATGCGGAGTCAAATATCCGACGTTTGCCTCGTGGGTGCGCAAGGAGGATGAGCAAAAGGGTGCCAGGTGCGATGCCGACGGACCAGAGAATGCAGACGAGCGCTTTGTGGTGGCCACCATTGGTGGGGGCGGAGCAGCGCCGAGCTCGCCCGGCCCAGGAGCCAGGCTTGAACTTGAACTGGCCCCGGGCATGGTGGCCCGGGTCACTGACAGGCAAAGCGTGGCACTGCTCGCGGATCTGGCCCGTGAGCTCTCGGGAAGTGTAAGGGGGAGGGCGGTATGCTGAGCTTTAGCGGCAACCTTCGGGTGATGGTGTGTGTGTCCGCTGTGGTTTTCATTAGGTTTGGTTGGAGTTGTGGATTGACCCGGCACACAGCGGGCATGGCACACGGTATCCCGGCACGCGGCACCGTGAACTGAAGAACTCCTGAATATTTCGTCAGGTTGGGCGCGGCCCTTGGGTCGATGGTCGGCGGTGCCGTGATGTGCGAGATTTTTCCGAACGAGGAAAATGTTTCGCGAGCCTCGTGGGGGAGCCGGAAATCTACCCTGTCCACCGTTCTGCGGCTTTATGATATCGCCCGAAAAGCGCCTGGGCATCAAGGGGCAGGCGCACCACCAAGGCGCCGTGGCAAGTATATCTAGGCTGGCATGTGATCGGGCACGTTTCCTCGTTCCCATGCCAACGAAGCATGATCTGGCCCGCGAGGGTCAGTCACATCCGTTTTGGCACGCGAATGCCGAGCAGGCCGAGTCCGGTTTGGAGGACCTTGTTGGTGGCGGCGCAGAGGGCGAGGCGCGAAGTGCGGGCGGATACTTCGGCTTTGAGCACCGGGCAGGCGGCGAAGAAAGCGTGGAAAGCGCCGGCGAGTTCGAGGAGGTAGCCGGCGAGGAGGTTGGGGCGGTGGTCGTCGAGCACGGAGGGGACGACTTCGGCGAAGCGGGCGAGCAGGCGCAGGAGACGGGTCTCGGATTCGTCCTGGAAGGTGAAGGAGGTGGGGTCGAGTGCGGTCCAGTCGGGTGCGGGGCCTTCGAGTTTGCGGAAGATGGATTGGATGCGCACGCTGGAATATTGGAGGTAGGGCGCGGTGTCTCCCTGGAGGGCGAGCATTTTCTCCCAGGAGAAAATGTAGTCGGTCATGCGGTGCTGGGAGAGTTCGGCGAATTTGACCGCGCCGATGCCGATGATGCTGGCGATCTCGTCCTTTTCGGCGGCAGGGAGATCCGGGTTTTTCTCCTCGACGACGGCGCGGGCGCGGGTGATGGCTTCGTCGAGGACATCGGCGAGCTGGACGTTGTCGCCGGAGCGCGTTTTCATGAGTTTGCGGTCGGCCCCGAGGATGGAGCCGTGGGCGATGTGGCGCAGGGCGGGCGGGGTGGCCGGGCCGCGCCCGGCGGCGGCGGCGAGGCGGACAGATTCGAAAATTTGCTGGAAGTGAAGCTGCTGGGGCGCGCCGACGACATACCAGATTTCCTCGGCCTGCCACTGCTCGATGCGGAAGTCGATGGTGGCGAGGTCGGTGGTGGCGTAGAGAAACCCGCCGTCGGCCTTGCGGATGAGGCAGGGTTTTTCGGCGAGTGCGGGGTGCTCGGTGAAAAAGATGCAAATGGCTCCCTCGCTTTCGCGGGCGACGCTGCGGGCGATGAGGTCTTCGACGAGGGGTGCGAGGCGGTCGTTGTAGTGGGATTCGCCGAGCCAGTGGTCGAAGCTTACATCGAGGCGGTCGTAGAGTTTTCCGAGTCCGGCGATGGAGAGGTCGACGCAGGTTTTCCAGATCTTGAGGTTTTCAGGGTCGCCTGCCTGGAGGGCGACCAGTTCGGCGCGGCATTGGTCGCGCACGGTCTCGTCTTCCTTGCAGAGGGTGTTGATCTCTTTGTAAATGCGTAGCAGCTCGGCCACAGGGTCGGCTTCGAGGGCCTCGGCGTCGAGCAGGGTTTTCCAGCCGTGTAGGATCATCCCGAATTGGGTGCCCCAGTCGCCGATGTGGTTGTCGGTGGTGACTTCATGCCCGAGGAAGCGCGCGGTGCGGGCGAGGCAGTCGCCAATGATGGTCGATCGGATGTGCCCGACGTGCATCGGCTTGGCGACATTGGGGGCGGAGAAATCGACGACGATGCGGCGGGGGGGCGAGGCCTGCGGGACGCCCTGGCGGGAGTCGGTGAGGATGGCGGCGAGGGCGGCGGAGAAGGCGGCGGGCCGCAGGCGGAAATTCAGGAATCCGGGGCCGGCGATTTCGGGGGCGTCGCAAAGGTCGCCTCCCTCGAAAGCGGAGGCGATTGCCGAGGCGGTTTCGCGCGGGTTGCACCTCAATTGTTTGGCCAGCACCATGGCGGCATTGCTCTGGTAGTCGCCGAAGCGCGTATCCTGGGCGGCGGTGACCGACGGTTCAAAGGAGGCGGGGATGTCGAGGC
Organism: Verrucomicrobiales bacterium; assembly: GCA_007125835.1. GTDB lineage: Bacteria > Verrucomicrobiota > Verrucomicrobiia > Verrucomicrobiales > SLCJ01 > SLCJ01. The sequence continues at coordinate 24,482 of SLCJ01000096.1, forward strand.
CGGAGCGGAGCAGGGCCTGGGCGAGGCGTTCCTGAATCAGGGAGGGGAAGAGCATGGGTATGGCAGGATGGGTTTGACGGGGAGGTCGGAAAAAAACGTCGCCGCGCTGATTGCTGGCCGACGAGCGGTGGAGGGAAAGTGGAGCGGTGTTGCGCGCGGAAAGGCAATGCGCGGGTCACATGTCGGCCAGGCGGCGATGGAGGGAAACGGAACGGGACAGGGAACGCGCCCGCGCGGCCACCGGCGCGACATCCTTGATGTTTTCCTTCACACCGGGTTTGCCGACGTTGTCCGGGCTGCAGAGAAAATGTCCTACATCCTCGTGCAGGCGCTTGCGGTCGGATTCGATGACCACCAGGCGCGCGTTGAGATCGACTAGGCGGCGGCGGATGGTGGCGATTTCCACTGTCAGCGTGCGCTCGTGGCGGGTAATCTGCGCGGTCAGGTTCATTTCCTCCTGCTCGATAGTCTCGATAATCGCCTCGGTATTTTCAATGGCTCTTTTCTCGCCCTCGACCACGGCGGCCAGGGCGACGTATTCCTTTTTCACGTCGTCGATCTGCTGCCGCACATCCGCAAGCTGGTCGTCGGGCGCACCTTCTGCCTTGAGCACGGCCAGCTTGAGCTTGAAGCCGTTGAAGCGTTTGCGGATGCGCTCCGACTCGCGCAGTTTCCCATCGAGCTGGCGGAGTTGGCCAGCAAGCTTCTCGCGTTCGGCATCGAGTCTCTGTTGGGCCTCTTCGAGCTGCGGCGTGAACCTGGTCTCGGGCTGCGCGGCTTTGTCTTCGGCGGTGGCGAGGCGTTTTTCGTTGGCGACCAGCTCTTCGCGCAATTTTTTCTCCTCGTTGTCGAGCTGCCGCAAGCCCCAGTATTCGTTGGTCAGATCCTCGAAGTTTTCCAGCTTTTTCCATGTCATCTTGCCGACAAGGCCTTCGGCTTCCTTGAGCAGGAGGGCCTCGTCGCTGGCAATGCGAAGGTGGTGCCGCGCCTGGGAGAATCCGACCTTGGCGGCAAGGGCTTTGAAAAAAAAGGAAAACGCGTTCATGGGTGATGCCGGATGTGCGCCCGGAAACAGTGGACTGTCTGTTTCCGGGCGGCTACCATGCAACCACTTGGGTGGCGTGTCGAGCGCCGATGCTGCCGCGGTGGTTCTGGGCGTCACGAGTCGGAATCACCCTTGCCCTGAAGGCTGGCGATGGCCCCGAAATCCTCGAGCGTGGTGGTGTCGCCGGAGATTTGGCCGGTGGCGCAGATTTCCTTGAGCAGGCGGCGCATGATTTTACCGGAACGCGTCTTGGGTAGTGCAGCGGCAAAGCGGATATCATCGGGTTTGGCGATGGCCCCGATGGCTTTGGCGACGTGCTGCCGGAGTTCGGCGGCGAGAGCGTCGGAGGTTTCCACGCCGCCCTTGACGGTGACGAAGGCGACCACGCCCTGGCCCTTGATTTCGTCGGGGCGACCGACCACGGCGGCTTCGGCCACGGCGGGGTGGGAGACGAGAGCGCTTTCCACTTCGGCAGTGCCGAGGCGGTGGCCTGAGACATTGAGCACGTCGTCGAGGCGGCCAACGATCCAGAAGTAGCCGTCGTCGTCGCGGCGGGCTCCGTCACCGGCGAGGTAGATGCCCTCCCACTCGGACCAGTAGGTGTCTTTGAAGCGCTGTTCGTCGCCGAAAATGGTACGCAGCATCGACGGCCACGGCCTGCGGATGACCAATTTGCCGCCCTCGTTGGGCGCGCACTCCTGACCCGTCTCGTCGAAGATGGCGGCGTCGACTCCGAAGAAGGGTAGGGTGGCGGTGCCGGGTTTGGTGGGGGTGGCTCCGGGAAGAGGGGAGATGAGGATGGAGCCGGTCTCGGTCTGCCACCAGGTGTCGACAATCGGGCAGCGTCCGCCGCCGATTTTCTCGTGATACCACATCCAGGCCTCCGGATTGATCGGTTCGCCCACGGTGCCCAACAGGCGCAGGCTGGAAAGGTCGTGGCCATCGACAAAGGAATCACCGGCCTTGATGAATGCGCGGATGGCCGTCGGCGCGGTGTAGAAAATGGAAACCTTGTATTTCTCAACGATGCTCCAGAAGCGGGAGAAGTCGGGATGGTTGGGCGCGCCTTCGTACATCACCTGGGTGACGCCATTGGCCATCGGGCCATAGACAATGTAACTGTGACCTGTCACCCAACCCACGTCGGCGGTGCACCAGTAGACATCGTCGTCGCGCATGTCGAAGATGTATTTGCAGGTGATGTAGGTGCCGACCATGTAGCCGCCGGTGGTGTGGAGGATGCCCTTTGGTTTGCCGGTTGAGCCGGAGGTGTAGAGGATGTAGAGGGGGTGTTCGGCGTCGAGTTCCTCCGGGGTGCAATCGGCGGACACGCCCTCGAGTTCCTCGTGCACCCAGTGGTCGCGCCCTTCGGTCATTTCCACGGTGTTGCCACAGCGCTGGAAGACGAAGACATTGCGCACGCCGTCGTGGCGTGAAAGCGCGTCGTCCACGGCGGCCTTGAGTTCGACCACCTTGCCGCGCCGCCATCCACCGTCGGCAGTGATGATGGCGACGGCCTGCGAATCCTCGAGCCGGTCCTTGATCGAATCGGCGGAAAACCCGCCGAAAACCACCGAATGGACGGCGCCGATGCGCGCACAGGCGAGCATTGCGGCGGCGGCCTCCGGGACCATGGGCATGTAAATGAGCACACGGTCGCCGGGTTTGATGCCGCGGTTGCGGAGCATGTTGGCCCAGCGGCACACCATGTCGAGCATGTCAGCGTAGGAGAGGCGGCGGGTGTCGCCGGGCTCGCCTTCCCAGAGAATGGCGGTTTTGTCGCCGCGGCCTTCGGCGACATGGCGGTCGAGGCAATTTTCGGAGATGTTAACCTTGGCACCGACGAACCACTTGGCGAATGGGGGCTGCCATTCGCAGATTTTCTCCCAGGGCTTGCGCCACACGAGTTCCCCGGCCTCGCGGCTCCAGAAGGCATCGGGGTCCTCGAGCGATTCGCGGTGCATCTCACGGTAGTGGTCGAGGGATTGGATGCGCGCTTTTTCGCGGAAAGCATCGGGTGGATTGAAAACGCGATTTTCCTGGAGATGGGATTCGATGTTGCTCATGACTGTGGGTGGGTGGGGGGTGGCTTGAGTCCGCGTTGGTGCGGGACCGCAGCGTGTGGGGCAGGCTACCAAAAACGGACGGGGGAACGCAACAAAAAAAATCATCTTTTTTTGCGGCGTCCGGCCACGAGCCCTGCGGCGGGAATTCCGGGGATGCGCGGCGGGGGAAAACGCTTACAGTTGTGCCATGCGCTCCGCCACACTTCAACGCGACACCGCCGAGACCCGGATCCGCTGCCAACTCAAACTGGATGGCAGTGGCCGCGCCGGGATTGCCACGGGTATCGGTTTCTTCGATCACATGCTCACCTTGCTTGCCCGCCACAGCCTGATGGATGTGGAGTTGGAGGCCAAGGGCGACCTGGAGGTGGATTGCCACCACACGGTGGAGGACTGCGGCATCGTGCTGGGTCAGGCAGTGAAGCAGGCGCTGGGCGACAAGGCGGGCATCCGGCGCTACGGCTGGTGCTTCCTGCCTATGGATGAAACCCTGGCGCGGGTGGTGATCGACATCGGCGGCCGGCCGTTTCTCGACTTCCGCTTTCCCGGGCAACCGGTCACCATCGGCGGAAACTTCCCTTTTTCTCTGATTGAGGAATTTTTCCGCGCCTTCGCTTTCAACCTGGGCGCCAACATCCACGCGGATGTGCTCTATGGTCGCGACAGCCACCACATGGCCGAGGCCCTCTTCAAAGGGCTGGCCAAGGTGGTGGCGCAGGCTGTGGCCCTCGACCCGCGCATCGAGGGGGTGCTTTCGACCAAGGAGGTGCTGTGAGCAATCGCGCGGGTTGGATCGACACACACTGCCATCTGGCAAGCCATCGTTTCGGCGAAGGCGAGGAAGCGCCCGAGGCCATCGCTCGCGCCCGTGCCGCCGGGGTGGAGCGCATGGTCACACTGGCCACGTGCTTTGGCGATTTCGCCGCCCACGCGGCCTTGGCGGCGGCCCATCCGGAGGTGGCGGTCTGCCTCGGTATCCACCCTTGTGACGTGCACTCGCTGCAGGACGAAGCGGCTGACTGGCCGGAGCGGCTCGCATCGCTGGCAGGCACGCATCAGGCGGCTGCCATAGGAGAAACCGGACTCGATTACTACCACGCGCCGCCGGAGGGTTGGAGCGA
>SLCJ01000369.1 GCA_007125835.1 Verrucomicrobiales bacterium
CCGCTGGCCCAGAAGGCCAGCCCGAATCAGGGAAATCCGGGTCGGTCCAGTGAAGCCCATCCACCAAAGCTGGCTCCGATCGATGGCTAAAATAGCGCCATGTAGCTCCACGCTCCACCATCTGCACCTCCCCACCGCTGCCAGAAGCCTCGCCAACCAGAACCGCATCCGGATGAATGCCGCCTCCCGTCAAACGCGGGTCCGACCCGTCGGTCATGTAGTAGAATGGAACTTCTGAGGTCACAATCACGCTGCTGCCGTTTGCCCGCCCCGAAGGGGCGTCGATCGAGGGAAACCAACCGCGGTCGCGATAAAAGCCGACGAGAAATTCGCGCCGCTGTGATATGAAGTTAAGGACTCCATTTACGGCCGGAATCCACGTGCCGTCGCGGGTGCGTCCGCCACCCCAGCGGGCGGACTCGCCAATGATCGCCAGATCGATCTGCTCCTTCCGCTCGAGAACTCTCGCAGCGGCATTCCCCGGCGTAAGCGCACCGTTTCCGTAGAGATGGCGCTGCATCAGATCCGCCACCCGCATGCGATACTCCGGATGCTCCGCAAGAAGCCAGTGCAAAAGGGCCGGATTGAAATGGTTCTGCTGTGTCAGATTGCTTCCCGCAGCGGTGGTATCCACAGAGACACCGTAGTTGCCATGCGCTCCCAAAGAATGCTCAGCGTCATGACGCAGCCACTTGAATCCATCCGGATTCACCCGATTGAACAGCGCATACATGTTATTGGGAAAGCCTCCCCAGATCGAAATGGGGCTATCCGGATCGGCGGTGTAGTGCGCAATCAACATGAACAGAATCAGATTGTCCTCGTCGACATATTTCGGATAATCCGGATTCGGGGTGCCGTCGGGGTTGAGGCCAAGCACCCGCCAGTAATTGTCAGCATGCGCCCCTGAAAAACCCTCGTTCACGGTAATGGCATGCAAAGCATGGAAAGCGTTCATGTTTCCGTCCGAGGGTCGGGTCACATAACCGGGGCGGCCGGTTTTCACGGTGTCCCAATCCTCCTTATCACCGCCCAGGTAGGTGGCGGCCCAGTCGTTCTCGCCGCGCTCTTGGGTCATGTAGAGCCCCCAGTATTGCCCATTGATGTAAAGATGATAGTAGCGGCTTCGGGTATGAGGCAGGCCCATGTCGCGCTGGGTATCGCGGGAGAACACCTCGCGCAGAAAGGTGTTCCTGTTGTTGTTCTGAAAGGACCACGAATAATTTTGCGCCGTTCGCAGATCCACCTTGTGAAACTCATCGGCCCCCTCATCGTCAAAAAGAGGAAAATCCAGCCTGTTTTCGCCGTAGGCAGAGCGGAAAAACAGGCGGAATGAATGTTTCGGATTGTCGACGCTGCGACTGAAGCCGCCGCGGAGACGAAGGCCGCCGTCGATCTGGAATTCCCGTTGGGAATCGCCGGAAGGATCGATCAGCTCAATCGACACAGGTCGCTCCTGGCCATGCGTGGTGTTCGAGTTGGAGTAAATCCCGGCCTGTGAGGGATCGCCATCGTTCGGATTGAAAAGATGCCCGAGATCGGTGACCAACGAAATCGTGGGAATGTCCTTCATCCCCTGCCGCAGACGTTCGTTGTCGCCACTGACGATGTCCGGGCGCATTCCATACAGCATGCGATGATTGTTCACCTCCCGGTCAGCGGGCCAGCCGGGTGGCGGACTGGTATCCTGCTGAAAAACGTCATCAAGGAACAGCCAGGTGGTCGTGGCGGGCGGCAGCTCGATCATTCCCGGCTCAATCGCCGAAGCCCGGAGCGTCGTGGTCCCGGTGATTTCAATCGGCGTGGTATAAATCGGAGATTCCGGTCCGGGCGTCGATCCATCAAGAGTGTAGCGGATGGTCGCGGATGAGTCGGGGGTGGAAAGGGCCACTGTGAACGGTTCGGTGCGGAAGCCGCGGGGCTCGTTCATTGACACGGCGGGCGGAAGCACGGCGGGGCTCGAGGTATTCGGCTGTCCCGGTGTGGTGTCGGCGAAGTAGTTCCAGGTTTCACCGCCGTCACCCAAACGTCCGTAGGACACATCGCGGGGAACAAAAACCGGGGGCACCGCATCGGCGATCGAACCGTCTGGCCGGGTCAGACTCAGCGGTTCGCCAGCGGACGAAATGCGAAAATTCGTGTGAAGCTGGGACGTCGCCGGGCCGACGAAATGGTGGGCTGGGATCGGCTCCTCCATGGTGCCGTTGGGAAGTTGCCAACGAACCGTTAGATGGTCCGCGCCACCTGCCTCCTTCATCAAAGCCTCAAGGTAGTAGCGCTCGCCACCAACCAAAGGAATAGGATCCGACTGCTGGGACGAAAATTTGTCCCACTGGCGGAATGATGACCAGGTTGGAACCGTAGCCACTGTCGCGACATTTTCAGCATTGTCATCACTGCTCAGACGCAACTCGCCGCCGTCATCAGAAGCCAGCCAGAACACATAATCTCCGGACTGGGGGGGAATGACCACACCTCTCATCCGCTGGCCATAGTTGTCCGCGATGTTCTGCGGTGCCTCGAAAAAGTCGTCGACCACTTCAGACAACGAAGGATTGTCGGGAAACGAGGGATGGTTCTCCAGATCGGCGACGGTGCTGCCCGGGATATTGAAATACACCTCACGGAGGATTCCCGGGACTTCCTCTCCGGGGATTCTGTCCTTGCCCGATGCCCAGATGAGAAGATGACCTCCGGGCTCGATCTCAATACCTGCCGGGAACGTCCACTTGAAGGGGGTCGAGGCGTTGTCGGAAAGCCCCCAGCCCTCGAGATCTACGGATTCGACACCCGTGTTATACAGCTCGATCCAATCTTCGAAATCGCCATTCTCATCGGAGATGGTGTTGCCGTTGGAGGACATGAATTCATTGATCACCACATCCGGAAGTCCCTGATGAAGAGTGAAAACAAGCAAAATCAAAGCTGAAGTAATATATTTCATCACACGTGGGTGGCCGGGGGCCGGTTCGGCGAAGATCCAACCCGCAGCCGACATCACCTCTACAGTAGCTTTCAGGGAAAACCAAAGTCAATGTCAAATCCATGTCGAATCATCGAATCATCGCCGTATGCCCCTCCACCCGGCCATTACGGCCGCAGCGCACCTCCGAAACGGCGAAATTACTGCCCATGGGCATTTATCCCGAGACCAGGAGTGCACGTGTGAGAGGTCCTCTCCCTCACTTGAGGGGGGTGAGAATGAGTGGAAATATGAGAACGCCGTTCCGTCTCGCCCATTCAATTCCTCATTCGCCCGACCGCTGCGGCCAGCGGTCCTACAATTCGTTCCACTTGCCCAAGAGGTCCGTTTCCTTCCCCGAAGGGGATTCGTTTCAAAGCCCGGGGTTGCGGCGCATGCCGCTACCCCGGGAAAATCACCCCACAAAACCACCAACCCAAACGGGGTTGTGTCCGTACGAGCCGCCATTCTCATTCACCCACGACTGGAAAACGAATGAGCACAACACCGTGGAGGCGATCATCGGTCGCCTTCCCGCGAAGCGACAAAGCTCCCGAGAAGGCAAATGCACAGCCAAACCCAGCGAGCAAACCACCCTGATCGGTTTCGATTCGATTCCGATCCCGATGTTCCCACCTCTGAACTCCAAACTCCCAACTCTTACCTTATTCCCCCTCACCCAAGCGGACTAAAGATCCGCGCTCCAAAAAGCGCCCCGTTGGTTGGTTGTTGGTTGCTAGTTGTTGGTTCCTCGTTGCTCGCGATTGACTTCGTCCATGCCGAATGGCTTCCCGCCCTATCATGAATGTTCGCTGCCGCTCACGACGGCATTCTACGCTCTTTGCGGTATTCCCCTCTTCATCAACCCCGTTCCGCTTTGATCCGCACCACTCATTTCGGGCAGTTCAGGCAAAGTCACGCCACCCGAAAAGCGGCAGAGGACTGCGCGCACTCCAAAACGCCCACTGCCCACTGCCCACTGCCTGCCGGCTTATCTATGCCTGCCAATTTTTGTTGGGATTTGCCGTGCGATTGAGCGTCGGCAGGCGTCCTTTCAGGACGCTTTTTTCTCGCGGTGGTTTTCCCGGGTTTGGAAAACCCGGGCTTTGTGCGGTGGCCCTTTCAGGGCCGGCTGGTGGGGTGATATCGATTCAAGCGGTGGCATCTATGCCAGCTACCCGCCTTACGATCCGTAGGACGACTCCACCCGCTGGGCCACGTCACGGTAGCCGTAATCCGACTCGTAGATCCGCTTCAGGTAGTCCAGGTATTTGTCCTTCTTGTCCATGCTCTCGCACACCAGCGCCAGCATGTAGAGCACGTCCTTCTTGGTGTTGTCCATGACGCTCAGCTCGCTCAGGGCCTCTTCGAGCTGCCCCTCGGCGAGGTCGTACATCTTTTTCGCCTCATAGCAGCGACCAAGGAGAAGCAGTGTGCGCGTGCGGAGGTGCGGGTTGTTCCGGGCGCGCTGCAGCTGCGGGATTGCCTCGCTGTATTCTCCCGCGTTGAACAGGTGGTGGCCATACTCGAACCGCAGCTGCGGGTCGGTGGGATTGCCTTCCACGCGTTTGCGCGCCTCATCCACCATCCGCAGCGACCTTTCCCTTTTCAATTCCTCCAACTCCTTGCCGGCCGCCTCCGCCTCCGGCGTGTTGCCCATTGCCTCGACCTCTTTCTCCTTGGCCTCGACATCGGCCTCGATCCGGTTCTCATCCATCTGCGCGGCTTTCCGCTCCAAGGCCGTATCCCCCTTCGAAAGATGGTATGCCCACTGGTAGAACTGCGCCGCGTTCGCCCAGTCCTCCAGCCTCTCATACAGCGACGCCACCTTCTTTGAAACGGCCAAATTGTTCTGATCGGCCGCGTATTCCTCAAGCGCCTTGCCCAACAGCCCCTCCACCTGCTCACGAGTCATCCCCGTACGGCTTTGCGCCTCAAGCTCCAGGCTCTCCTCCTCGCTTTTCATCGAGGCCTTGAAGCCCTCTTCCCACCGCCCCTTGCGCATCGACGCCCTCGCCGTCGCGTCCTTGGACCCCTTCACCGCGATCATGTCGCTGGGGTCCTTGGTGGCGATGATCTGGTACACTTCCGCAGCCTTCTCCGGATCGTCCAGGGTCAGATAATACTGCGCCAGATCATGCATTTTTTTCGTGTTGTCGGGGTGGCCCTCGCGGATCGTTTCCAACGCAAAAATTGCCAGCTCGTGGAATTCAAGCCGCGCCGCCACCTGGTGCAGCAGCTCGTTGGCATCGACGCTGTGGGGGTCCTCGTCCAAGGCTTTCTCAATCAAGGGCAGCGCTGCCAGAGGGTCGCCCTTGATCTGCGACTTCAACTTCATGATGCCCAGCTTGTCGCCACCCAGGGAAAAAAACTTCTTTTTCTGCTTCTTCTTGCGCGCCACCTGTGCCTGCCGCAGCGCCTTCCGCCCTTCCAGAAATCCGGGATTGTCCTTCACCACGGGATGCATCAGCTCGATCCCGTAATCCAAGTTGCCCGTCTGCAGAGCGCCAAGCGCCCGGAGCCACAATTTGCGGTTTTTTTCATCAAGTTCCTTTTCGCTGATTGTGTTCATGAAAAATCTGGAGTTATGGAGTCACGACCGCCCGCTGCGGCGGTCAAGCCCCCAATAAGCCATGGGATTTCCGCTCGTAAAGCACGAATCTCCTGCCGCGCCCGATTTCAGGAATCCAAATCCGCATGCAGGTCCGCCAATTGCGATTGCGTGATTTTCCGGCGATGGGCCGGAAAAATCCCTCATTCGAAATATGCCATCTGCTCGGCGCACTACACTAGAGCCTTCCCCCTACTTGGAACAGGCTGCTCACCTCTCTGGCGCACACGGCGAACACCTGCTCGAAACTTCCGGTGCCATCGATCTTGGTCACACCGTGGACCTGCTCGTATTTTTCGATCACGGGGATGGTTTTCACCTCGTGATCGCGCAGGCGGCGCACGATCTTGTCGGTGCCGTTGTCATAGGGCATGCACCGCTTGGTGCGGCTGCGCTGGTCCAGCCGTTCGACGAGTTGCAGCATCGGCACCTCGATCTCCAATACCTTGGAAATCGGACAGTCGTGCTTCTTCATCAGGCCATCGAGGATGTAGGACTGCACCAGGGTACGCGGGACGCCTTTGAAAATGAACCCGCGGACCCCCTCCGAATTCTCCAGACGCCTCTCGATCAGGGGAATCACGATCTCGTCCGGCACCAATTGCCCGCTCTCATACAAAGCCCTCACCTTCCGCCCGACCCCGGTATCGGCGGCCATTTCCTCCTCCAGCATGCGGCCCGTGGCCACGAATTCCAAACCAAATTCCTTCGCCAGGGCCTTTGCCTGCGAGCCGCGCCCGGACCCCGGGTAGCCAAACACGACGACACCCACCGGCCGCTTGCTGTACTGGGTGCGCGCGATCTTCTCTATCTCGTCTCGCACCGTTTCGATGTCCTGCGTGCCATCCACATCCACGCGCACGCCCTTCTGCTCGTAGAAATCGAGCACCGGCAGGGTTTTATCATGGTATTCCTTGAGGCGGTTGCGAATCACGGTCTCGTTGTCGTCGCTGCGCCCGGAGGATTTTCCCCGCTCGATCAGGCGGCGGAGCGACTCCTCGACCGGCACTTCCAAATTGATCAGGCAGTCCAGCGAGGTGTTGAGCTTGGTCATCAGCCCTTCGAGAATGTAGGCCTGGATCGCCGTGCGCGGAAAGCCATCGAACAGGAATCCGTTGGCGGTGGGATTTGCGGCGATGGTCTTCTCGAGAATCTGCACGATAATCTCGTCCGACACCAGGCCGCCGGAGGCGATGATTTCACGAGCATCCGTTCCCAGCTTGGATCCCTCCGCCAGCTCCTGACGCAGCAGGTCTCCGGTCGAGATGTAACAAAGATTGAACCGCTTCACCAAGGCGGCGGACTGGGTGCCTTTGCCGGCACCAGGTGGACCAAAAAGTGCTATGTTCAACATGACAGAACCGGTGGCTCTCCGCAGCCCGCGGAAAAGCGCGATGTCGTCGAAGGAACACCGCATCGCCGCGCGAATCAAGGCCAAAGCGCGGGGGCTTGGGAAGGGAGTGGGCCTCTCCCGTCGGCTTACCGCCTGAGGGTTGGTTCGAACCACATTCCCCAGTCGAAGCTGTTGCCATCGCCGCCGTCGGTCACCACCAGCACCAGTGATTCCACCCCTTGCAGAGGCACCTCGAACGGAACGGGCCCGGTGCCTTGGCGCACCAGGTCCGACTCCCAGACCTTTTCGCCGTCGGCGTGGATTTCGAACTGTACCGACCCGGCCCGGCCCTCCGCAAGACCCGCATAACCCGTAAGCGCTTCCCAACTGCCGTCCAACTGCCACTCGTGCCGGGCGGGTGCGTGCGCGTAAATCCCGTGGGCAAACAGACGCGCGCCGCCGGTCATCAGCAAGGCTTCGTCCGGCACGCGGTCGCGAACCGGATTTCCCCAACCCACCTGCTCGCTTGCGGGAGGCAGGTCCGCCAAAGGCAGCGCCGCATCGCTGCGGATCGCTTCCTCGTCGGCGAATTCGCGCTCGCCAAAGGAGGCAATCAACCTCGCCGCCACCTCGTGCGTCTTCGCATCCCATTCGCCTTCCCGCTCTTGCAGCATCGCAGCAGCCGCTGAGACATCCGGCCGCCGCCCCCTCAATTCCGCGAGCAGCGGTTCAAGCATGAGCCCCGCCCGCATGACCGACAAATCCGCCCGGCCATCTTCGTCCACCCGGTAGGGATATCGATACGGGGTGGAACTCATGGCCCCGGAGGCCGCGCCGTGAGCCTGCAAAAACGTGATCCGCAGTTCCGCGACGCGGTCGGGCACGAGGTCCCGGCAGTGGAGCACAAAGCGCCCGTCCGCGTCTGGCACGGTGACCGCCGTGACGGCGTTGTAGTCGCTGTGGCCGGCGGGGTCCAGGTAGGCGACCACTGCATAAACCGGCGGTTCCGCCTCAACACGCCCCTCCACCCGGAACCCATATTCCGTCTCCTCGACGCGCAGATCCTCCGGCACGGCCGAGGGCGGCAGGTGCATTCCCTTCACCGATCCGGAAAACATCGGATGCGAAGCGAGCCGGAGCCCGTGGGCCAGCGTGAGAAAACTGCCCTTGCCCTCGCCACGCCGCTCCTCGCCATAGGTCCGGTTGCCCGAGCCCATCAATGCCGTGCCAAACACCTCTCTTTCGTCCGCGCGCTCAAGGTTGTGGGGCAGGCCCAGCGCGTGGCCGAGTTCATGAGCGATTCCGCCGATGAAAATGCTGTTGTAGCGCCCCACCGAAATCCGCCCGTATTGGCCGTCTTGCACCATCGGCTCGTTTTTGTCCAGAAGATCGATATCGAGAATCGGCGAATCGACCTGCCAGGCATTGCCGCGCCTGTGGTCACCGCCGGCATAGTAGGGGCTGTTCTGGCGGATCGTCAGCTCCTCCTCATCCCACACCGACATGTTGCAGAAGATCACCAGCGTCTCGTTGTCCGGATCAATGCCCGCCTCCCGCAACACTGGCAGCGACTCATTGCGGATCTGATGGCCACTGCTCACATCATAGTCCGCGTAGGGACCCTCGCCCCGCACGACATGGATGCGCAACATCCCGTCCTCCTCCAGGTCCAGGCCGATCGTCCGCCTGCCGAACCCGAGACGATCCATCTCTCTGGCGTAATATTCGCGAATGTCCTTCATGATCCCGCTCAAGCGCTCGCGATACCGCGGTGCCAGCTCCTTGTCGGACGGCGTCCAGAGCACGATATGCAGAAGCCGTTCTCCCGGCTCGGGATCCTCGGCATGCCAGGCATCCAGGATAGCCCGCGCCGCCGGAGCATAACGCTCGATCTCTTCCTGCGGTGTCAGCGGTCCGGCGGTGAGATGGCCGCCCGCCCACAACGAAACCAGCCCGATCCACAGGAACCGGCCCCCCATCAGCTTGCTCGTCTTCATCGGATTCTTCGAATTCACTCCACCTCTACCGCGCGCCACACCGCCACCTTTCAGCAATCGCTTGCCAATTTCGGCGTGAAGGCGTGGCCCGCCGGACTGCTCCGACAGCCGGAATCCGCTGCGCGCAAGGGCGCGGGCATCGACCGGGACCCATCGGCCATGGTGGCAAAGCTTCGACCAGGCCACCATTCGGCAAAAATACCCAGCACAGGGTATTGCTGCGGCGATTTTTCAGAATTTTGCCTCATTTTGCTTTGACCGCTTGTTTTCCCCGGCTCATTCTGAGAAAACAAGCCACAGCAGCCAGCTGCCGACCAGCTCTTCCCCCACCTTTTCGGCCATCCAGTATCCAAGACATGAGCAAGGCGAACAACACGGGTAACTTGCGGAGATTCGCCAACCGGCCGGCCGGCGGCCATCACCGCCAATCAGGCCATGGCGGCACCGCTCGTCCCCTCAGCACTTCCCTCACCTCCAAGCCGACCCGGGCCGCTCTGATCGCCGCAATCGCCGGAGACCCCGCACCAAGGATTGTCCACGCAGACGAGGCTTTCGCAGCCCTGACCGGTTACGATCCCGACGAGATCGTCGGCATGTCCTGCGATCCCGGCACGACCCCCTCCCCTCCTTCAGGCCTCTCGGCCATTCTCGGCGCTCTCGCCAGGCAGGACGAAGCGTCAGCCTTCACACTACCCCGGAAAGACGGCACCGAATTTCCATGCTACATCAGCACCCACTGGATCGGAAATGGAGAGCATGAAGAGAGCCCTCCTTTGCTTGTCGCCACGCTGTTCGACGCGTCCGTATGGACCGAATTCAGGAGGGAGAACGAGCTAGCCGCCCTACTGCTCAACCAGATGGGGTCCATTGCCGGGATCGGGCAGTGGAGCATTGATCACGAGACCGGAGAAGTCGATTGGAGCGACACGGTATATGAAATTTTCGAGGTCAAACGCGGCGACTTCGAACCCACCTTGGATTCCGTGTTCGGATTCTACCCTCCCGAGGACAGGGAGAACATCCGCACGACCTTCCGGCAACACCTTGAGGAAAGGGCACCCTACCTGATAGATCAGCGGCTCATGATGCCTGATGGCCGAACCAAATTCGTCCAGACCTCAGCCGAAACCATCCACGCGGACGACGGTCGCCCTCTGAAAACCCACGGTGTGGTCATTGATCTCACCGAGGTCAGGCGCGCCCAGCAGGATCTGCTCGACAGCAACGAACGCTTCCAGCTCGCGCAGCA
>SLCJ01000403.1 GCA_007125835.1 Verrucomicrobiales bacterium
CCTGACGCTGAAGCACCGAGAAATACTCGCCGGCCACCCGCACCGCAAAGGACTGCTTGAAGCGTTCAAACTGATGGATCGCGTAAACCAAGTCCCTTTCCGCCTGGGTCTTCGCCTCCGCCACCACAAGTGGCCCGCTTCCTCTTAACAAAGGAATCGAAACCGATCCGTCGGCGAGGATGCCGAACGCGCTCAAGCGCTCGCCGTGCAGCAAGCTGACCAGATCCACGACCAGGCGCGCGCCCAAACTGGCTCCCGTTTGAAAGGCCCGGGAAAAACCCAGCTCACCGGTGCGTCTGCCCGTGGTCACCCCGCTCGCCTGATCACTATCCAACACCGCTTCCATGGCACCCGAAAACGTGTTGTCAAAACGGAACTGCTCCAAGTCCAGCTGCAGGGCGGCGGAAAACACCGACTCCTTGCGCGTCTGGTATTCCCGCCCGTTGGCCGCCCCCAGTTGCAGCGCCTCCAGCAAGCTAATCCGGAGATCCTCGTCCACGGCATCCTCACTGTCGGCCAGAAACCCAAGCTCCTCGGCCGACGATGACCCGGACACCTCGGCTATTCTCGCCTCCAAATCACCCCACTCCGCCACCGGTAGACGCTGATCAATCAGCAGCCGCTGCCGGAAGGTCACACTCGGCCTCTCGACGGTAAATAGTTCGCGCCGTCCCAGTGCGCGCTCACCCGCCTCGCCGATCAATTCATAGGCGGCACGGTCCGCCGCCTCGCGCTGCGAGGAGGCCGATCGGCAGGACGACAAAAAAAACGCCGACAAAATAAAAGCGGGAAATAACAAAAAAATGCTGACGCCGCACCACACGTTTCGTCCGGGGTTGCCACCCGGCCGGTGTTCTGCCTCGCTGTCGTTGCTTTTTTTATTCTCAATCATGTCTCCAAAACACGGATGACTGGCGCAAAGTCGGCCGCCCCATGAAGCCGGGCACTCCGACCTCCTCACGGCCACAGATAAGGCAGTCACCGCCCCGATCTTTCAAGAGATACCCGGGCACACGGTCAAACGATGGCCATGCCCCAACGATTTCCTCCCATTCGACCCACCGGGCTCCGGAACGAAGCTCCCTCCACCAGGCGGACCACTCCACAGGTCCACCCCGGCTGGAACGAACACCGTAAAAAATTCACTCGCCGGGATACGCCCAAGGCTCGCGCAACGCCCGCTCCCGCATCGCTTCGGCTTCCGCATCTTCGGGAAACGATTCGTTCTCCGGATCGTAGACGACCCGCCTGCCCAGCCGCCAGGCAATCGCCGCCGCCTGGCAGGCATTGTGTCCGCGCCTGGTGATCTCCGCATCACAGCGCGTCCGGCCACGGTGACGCACCGCATCCAGAAAGTCGCGCACGTGCGCCGACGCATCCGTGCCACGCAAGCTCCCGCCCGCAAATCCCTCAAGCAATGACTCAGACGAGGCCTCCATACGCCCCGAGTCGCCCGCCTCAACCCATCCCTCGTCGCCCTCAAACCGCACCGGACACGTGCCCAGCCCCAGCCAGTCGCCCTCATTCGCAAACCCGCCGCGCCGCAACACCACGCGCAAGCCGTTGGCGTATTTTCCCATGATCGATCCCTCATCCCCCGGCTCGAACTCAACCGGAGCCGTGTCATCCGCATCCGCCGCCCACTGGCACAGGTCCAGCGTATGCACTCCCCAGTCAGGGATTCCGAAGGCCGCCGCGAACAAAGGATGTCGGTTCCACTGCGTCAGATAGGAGGAATGATACGGCACCCATGGCGAGGGCCCGAGCCAGCGATCCCAATCCACCACGCTTGGGTCGGGCTCATCCTCCACACCCGGATCCCACTCCTCCACGCTGGGCTCCAAAATCGAAGCGTGCAGTGTTTTCAATTGCCCCAACCGCCCGCTCCTCGCCAAATCCGCGGCATACTGGAAATTCTCCACACTGCGCCGCTGCGTTCCCGCCTGAAAGACCCGCCCCCGCGCCTCGAAAACGCGCGCCATCGCCCTCGCCTCCCCAATTGTCATCGCGCAAGGCTTTTCGCAATACACATCCAATCCTGCATGCGCAGCCAGCGCACTGGCGAGTGCATGCCAGCGGTCGCCGGTTGCGACCAGAACCGCGTCCACACCCGGCCTCTCAAGGGTCTCGTAAAAGTCACGCGTCACCCGGCAGTCGCGATTCCCGTAATGACCGTCGACTTCCGCCTTCGCGTAGCTTCGGCGGCTTTCCTGCACATCGCAAATCTCCACCACCTGCACGTCCGGCTGCCGCAGGAAATCGCGCATCACTTGCCGACCACGAGAACCGATTCCAAGCCCGGCCACCACAATCCGCTCGCTCGGAGCCACGCCCCCGTCCAAGCCCAGCACCCGTCCGGGGACCACAAGTGGACCCGCCGCCAGCAAAGCGGTGCCCGTGAATCTGCGTCGCGACCATGATCGTTGTTTCATTGTGTGCCGGATCCCCGATCTGCGGGAATCCACCTCCTGCGGCTCTTACGTCAGCGCAGCCTCGCATCCTTTCACCTCCCGGCCAATCCTATCTCCCCAAGAAGGAAAGCTCAGGTCCACGGGCAATTGTTGCGGCAGACCAAAGGCTCCCAAAAGAGCGTCGTCGCCATCACCACCGCAGGCCGATATGAAAGAGCGCCGCAAATGAAACCAGAATGAGCGAGGCCAAGGCCAACGCCTTGTTGAGCCACCTCCCCGGAGGATGACGAAGAATCCGCCGCGATAACATCCACACCCCCGGCACAAGAATGAGTGGCGCCAGGGCCGCCCCCACCAAGCCCAGGGGAATCCATGCCAATCCGACCACCAACGGCAGCCATAACAAAACCGCCACCTCGCGCCGCGCCCACTCCGTCCCAAAGCGCACGGCCAGGGTTCGTTTCCCGGCCACTCGATCACCATCCGCATCCCTGAGATTGTTGATAGCAATCAGCGCGGTCGACAGACAGCCCACCTGCACGCCGAGCAACCACGCTTGCGGAGGCCAGCCACCCGTCTGCACGAACACCGTGCCCGCCACCGCCACCAGGCCGAAAAACAAGATCACAAACACCTCACCCAGCCCACGGTACGCAAGCGGCCACGGCCCGCCCGTATAGCCGAAGGCGAAATACAAAGACGGCAATCCAATGGCCAGAATCGGCCACCCCCGAGCCAATACCAATGGCCACGCCGCCAGCGCCGCCAACACCAGTGCCACCGCACCCATCAGGAAAACCACCCGCGGCGCAAGCAGGCCGGATGCCGTCACACGCACCGGCCCAATGCGCCCGCTGGTGTCCGCACCCTTGCGGAAATCGATTACGTCATTAAAAAAATTCGTGCCAATCTGGATCAACACCGCCGATGCCAGCGTGCACGTGGCCAACACAAGCGAAAACGCCCCCTCCAAACGCCACGCCAAAGCCGTGCCCACCCACACCGGGACTAGCGCGGCTGGCAGGGTTTTCGGACGTGAGGCAGCGAGGAGGGCGCGGATCATGGACGGCGGCGGCAATGAACCCGCCTCCGCCCGCAAAGCAAGCCGCGTTTCCCGCCCCCCTCATCCTTCGCTCCCCACCTTCACTCCACCGGACGAAGCGTGATCGAGCGCAGGTTCATCAACCCCTGGCCTTCGATCGACAACGGACGGACGTGCATCGCCTGCAGCCCGCTCTGCGAAAGCGTCACCTTCCCAAGCGAACGCGTCTCAAAAGAACGCCAACCTCCGGTGGACTCCACATCGGCCTTGAGCACCTGATCCAACAGGCGTATCTCAATCTCGCCACCCGCGCCCTCGGCGCAAGCATACTCAACCAACACCTCAAACTCACCCGGGTGCTCCTCAGCCGTGCCCCCGGTGTGCACCACCCGTAGCGGGCGGTCGGCGAAAAAGGGAAACCAGACACTGTCATCAACCGAAGACCAATATCCAAGATGCACCCCACCGACCGCCGTCTCGGGCCGGATCACAGGCTCGTCCGCTGACGTCTGAATGATCGCGTCAGTAGCATTGACCACCACTCGGCGGTCCGCCGCCTGGAACACGTAGGGCAGTTCGTCGGTATTCGGAGGACCATCCAGCGACACAGCCACCACCGGCATCTCCACTCCCTCCGGCGGTGCCTCCGGCAGGCGAACCAGCGGCGTGCCATCGACATTCACCTCAAGAGCCGCCGGAGCCGGTCCGATCAAACGGGCACCGGTCACTCCGGTGGTCAACCCGTCGAGACGGATCATTCCCGATTCCGGCCACTCATACAAATGCAGATACAGCGTGTGTGCACCGTCCCGTTCCGCCACCGTGCAACGCCCCTCGAACGGCGTGCGGACGAACGGGCTGGCCTGCGTGCCGTAAATCGACTCTCCATGGTGCTCCAGCCACTGCCCCACCTCGCGCAGCACCACCGCTGAAGGTTCAGGGATGCGCCCGTAGCGGTCCGGCCCCACATTAAGCAGCAGGTTTCCTCCCTTGCTGACAATGTCCGTGAGCATCTCCAGAATGTCGCGGGTGCTCTTCCAGTTCTGATCGTGATAGCTGAAACCAAAACTCTCGTTCATCGTATGACACACCTCGAAGAGACGCCCGGGATGCCCGGTCGGTGGAATGTATTTCTCCGGCGTGAAAAAGTCGCCATAGTCGTTCTCAAGACCATTCCAGAACCGGTTGTTGTAGATCGCGGCGGGTTGCTTGGCGTGCCAGTTCTCAAGTATGGCGCGCGTCCCCCAATGCGATCCCTGTCTCTCGGCTGAGGAAAAATCCACCCAAAGAATTCCCACATCGCCGTAGTTTGATGCCAGCTCGTCCAAATGATGGTGAAGATATTCGATATATTCCTCCCCACTGTAGCCAGGATGCTGCCAGTCGATCAGCGAGTAGTAGTATCCAGGCACCACACCCGCGTCCCGGAACGCCTCGGTATACTCACGCACCAAGTCGCGCCCCTCCGGCGATATGTTCGTCCCTCCCGTGATTTCGTTGTCAACGGAATAGGGGGCCGTACTCTCGAACAAGGTATACCCGTCGTGATGCTTGGTGGTAAGCACCGCATACCGCATGCCGGCGTCGCGGGCCAGCTCGGCCCAGGATTCCATGATCCCCTCCTCCGGCGTGAAAATCGGCTTCTGCAAATCCCCATACTCCGGCTCGGGCACCCGTGCCCACACCTTGATCCACTCGGCGTAGTGCTGCTCATACTTAGTGCCGGTCTCCGGGTCCGGAGGCCAGTAACCACCTGCTGCACTATACAGGCCCCAGTGAATGAACATACCGAACCTCGCCTCCTCAAACCAAGCGGTTCGCTCCGCCTTACTGTCGATCAAAGACTGCACGCCGGCAAACGGCGAGACTTCAGGGTCGGCTTTGGCTACTCCCCCTACAGTCGTAATAGCTGCGGCAATCATAAGGAATTTGAACTTATTCATGGGCCAGTCTACCACAGGAAGCGGAAATTGCCATGCGGACGTGTTGCGAAAATGTACGGAATTCCCACATTGAACTCAACCACGGGTGTAAATCGGTACAATATCGGCATTGACGAAACCAGCCGGGGACCGTTTCTTGCTGGGCGTTTCCAAGATCGCCAATATGAACAAATTCCTCACCCTCGCCCTCTCCGCCGCCATGTGGCTCCCCTCCAGTTTCAACTCCGCCCGCGGCGCCGACGGTGCCGACACCACTTGGTTTGAAGACGCCCGCTTCGGCATGTTCATCCACTTCGGCCTCTACAGCATCCCCGGCGGCGTTTGGGACGGCCGCCCCGTGCAGCGCAACCACTACGCCGAATGGATCCGCTTCCAGCACGATTGGCCCGAACCCGGCGGCATCCCCGCAGATGAATACAACGCCCTCGCCGCCGAATTCAACCCCACCGGCTTTGATGCCAACGAATGGATCCGCGAAGCGAAAAACGCCGGCATGCGCTACTTCCTTATCACCGCGAAACACCACGACGGTTTCGCCCTCTGGAATTCGGACGTGTGCGATTTCAATGTCGTCAAATCCACCCCGTTCGGCCGCGACATCCTGGCCGAACTCGCCGAAGCCTGCCGCCGCCACGGCATCCGCCTCGGCTTCTATTATTCCCATTGGCTCGACTGGTATCATCCCGGCGGTGCCCTCCCCCCATGGCCCGAAATCGATCCCGACCCCCCCATGCAGCAGCCGTCAGACGCCGAGTTCCAGCGCTACTGGGATGAAAAATGCCTCCCTCAAGTGCGCGAATTGCTCGAACGCTTCGAACCGGATTTCATGTGGTTCGACTCGTGGGGACGCCATCGCGAACCCTTCCAGAAAATGATGACACCCGAACGTATCGATTCGCTCGTCTCACTGGTGCGCGAAACCAACCCGGACACACTTATCAACAGCCGCATCGGCACCGACGACGGCATCGATTACCTCTCGATGCCCGACAACCATTTCCCCGATCAGGGATTTGATATGCCTTGGGAAACATCCGGCACACTCAATCACTCCTGGGGCTACCACAAACTCGACTTCCATTGGAAGCCCGTGGGCCAGCTGCTGCGCTGGCTCGTCGACAACACCAGCCGCGGTGGCAACTACCAGCTCAATGTAGGCCCCACCGACAAGGGCGTTTTCCAACCCGCAGCCAACCGACGCCTCCGCGAAATCGGAGCCTGGATGGACATCAATGGCGAAGCAATCCACGCCGTGCGCCGCGCGCCGATCGACGAGCCGGAATGGGGACGCTTCACACTGCGCCGCGACAGGCAGGGCAACCCGGAAACTCTCTACGTATTCGTCTACGACAGACCAGCAGCAGAAACCCTGAACTTCACCTTTGCCGAAGCCGAGCCCATATCCGCACGCGTCCTCGAAACCAGCCAGGACCTTGATATCAACGCCGACGCGGAAGGCCAAATCACACTCCGCCTCCCCGAACATCTCCCCGATGAACGCATCTCCGTGATCGCCGTCGATTTCAAGTGAGGCGCTACCCTTGCCCCAGCCCCTCGCCCAAAGTCACGGCAGCCTGCCCAGCAGCCGCAGAGGCCTTAAATTCAATCACGCGATTCGTCCGCTTTGAACACAGCGCCCTGCTTGAGGTATGCTTCATCGGAATCGTTTCCGTCGCCCCAGGCATCCTGACCCACCCCCGGAGAACAAGGCTTGGATTCCACATTCCCACCGGTTCCAGCGGGCCGAAGGCCCGTCCCATCCCAGCCCAGGCCAACGGCCTGGGAATGGCACCCCACACAACACCAAGGGATGAAGGCCAGACCCAATATCGGAACATCACCAGCACGCGATAAAATCACGCACCCCCCGGCCCTGAAAGGGCCATAGCTCAAAGCCCGGGGATTCATCCCCGGGAAGAATCCCCGTTGAGAACAGCGTCCTGAAGGGACGATGGCGAGCGTGAAATCAGTAGCAGGCACCTCCATCAACAACACCTCAGCACTTGACTTCGCGCCACAATACCCTCATGATCGAGTAGAATCCCAACCCGATCCCCACCAAGCCCTACCATGGAAATTCCCGGCAAAGTACGCGACATCCTCCGAATCAAGGGACGCGAAGTTCTCACCACCACCACCGACTGCAGCGTCTACGACGCCATCCGCCTGATGGGCGAGAGAGACATCGGTGCCCTCATTGTCGTGGAGGACGGCGCGGTGGTCGGCGTGCTCTCCGAGCGCGACTACAGCCGCAAGGTTGTCCTCCGCGGACGCACATCGCGCGATACCCGGGTGGGCGAAATCCTCATCCGCCCCGCCACCACAGTCACCGAGAACGAAACCGTCGAGGAATGCATGCGGCTGATGACCAGCGGTCGCCTGCGCCACCTCCCGGTGATCAACGAAAATGGCGCGCTCGACGGCGTGGTCTCCATCGGCGACCTGGTCAACTGGATGATCTCCTCACAACGCGAAACCATCGACCAACTTCACAACTACATCTCGGGACGCTATCCGGCCTGATGCCAAAACTTTCATCGCGCCGCCCGCGCAACGCTCCAGCTCGCGCGCCGAACCTTACCCTGCAACTCCCGCCGCCCGCCCCGCCATCGCGGATCAGCCGCTGGTCTTGAGCACCTCGATAAAGGCTTCCTGCGGAATGCTCACCCGCCCGATCGCCTTCATCTTCTTCTTGCCCTCCTTCTGCTTCTCCAACAACTTGCGCTTCCGCGTGATGTCACCACCATAACACTTTGCCGTGACGTTTTTGCGCATCGCACCGATGCTTTCCCGGGCGATGATCTTGCCACCCACCGCAGCCTGGATAGCAACCACAAAAAGCTGGCGCGGAATCACGTCCTTCAACTTCGCAGCAAGCTTCCTGCCATAGGAGGCCGCCTTGTCACGGTGCACGATAGTCGCAAAAGCATCCACCGGCTCGCCAGCAATCAGCATGTCCATGCGGACAAGCTTCGCAGGCTGATAGCCCGCGTGCTCGTAATCCATGGAACCGTAGCCACGGGTCATGCTCTTGAGGCGGTCGTTGAAATCAACAAGAATCTCATTCAGCGGCAGCAGGCAGACCAACATCACCCGCCCGTCGTCAATGGTCTCCGTATGGTCGACAATGCCGCGCTTCTCCATCGCCAGTTGCAGCACGTCGCCAATATACTCATTGGGCAGCATGATGAATGCCTTGACCAGAGGCTCGCGGATTTCCTCGATCTCCTGCGGTTCGGGAAGCATAAGCGGATTGTCGATCACCTGCGTCTCGCCATTGGTCTTGTCCACCTCGTACACCACGCCCGGATATGTCGAGATCACATCCATGCCGAACTCACGGCGCAGGCGCTCGAGCACAATCTCCATGTGCAGCAACCCGAGAAAACCACAACGGAATCCGAAACCAAGGGCCGCCGAGCTTTCCGCCATAAAAGTCAACGCCGCATCGTTGATCTGAAGTTTGCCAATCGCCAGCTTAAGCTGCTCGAAATCCTCCGAACTCACCGGATACACGCCCGCGAAAACCATCGGATGAATCTCCTTGAAACCCGGAAGCGCCTCCGCCGCCGGCTTGCGCGCGTCGGTCACTGTATCGCCGATCTTCACATCCGCCGTGCTTTTCACGTTCGCAATCAAATAGCCGACATCGCCGGGGCCGAGCGCCGGCCGCGGCGACTGCTTGGGCGTGAAAACACCAACCTCCTTGACCTCGTAATCGTTGCCGGTGGCCATCATCCGAATCCGCCGCCCCTTCTCAATCGTGCCGGAAAAAACCCGCACGTAGGAAACAACACCGCGATACGAATCGAAAACACTGTCGAATACCGAAGCCCGGAGTGTGTCATCACCACGGAGCCGCGGCGGCGGCACGCGTTCGACGATGGCCTCAAGAATGTCCTCGATGCCGATCCCCTCCTTGGCGCTCGCAAGCAGCGCGTCCTCGCCCGGCAGGGCAAGCACTTCCTCGATCTGGTGGCGGCATTTCTCCGGGTCGGCCCCCGGAAGGTCAATCTTGTTGATAATCGGCAGGATCATCAGATTCTGGTTCATCGCCAGTTGCACGTTAGCCACCGTTTGCGCCTCTACCCCCTGCGCCGCATCCACCAATACCAGCGCCCCCTCGCACGCCGCCAGGCTTCGCGAAACCTCGTAGCTGAAATCCACATGCCCCGGCGTATCCAACAAATTCAACTGATAGGTCTTCCCGTCACGAGCGGCGTAGGCCATGGTCACCGGATGCGCCTTGATTGTAATGCCCCGCTCGCGCTCAAGGTCCATCGCGTCCAAAAGCTGGTCCTGCTTCTGCCGCTCGGTGATCGTTCGGGTCACCTCAAGCAGACGATCCGACAAGGTGGTCTTGCCGTGATCGATATGGGCGATGATGGAAAAGTTGCGGGTAAGAGCGGGGTCCATAGCCGGAAATGCGCACACCGCCGGGCGTGGCGCGGGCGGGCCGCCACTTTACGCGAAACCCGCCAATTGTAAAGCGGACGCGCAGCCCCCCCCATCACCCACCACCGCCGGAA
This sequence comes from Verrucomicrobiales bacterium, assembly GCA_007125835.1. Taxonomy (GTDB): domain Bacteria; phylum Verrucomicrobiota; class Verrucomicrobiia; order Verrucomicrobiales; family SLCJ01; genus SLCJ01. Next base: position 9,926 of record SLCJ01000403.1, read on the forward strand.
GAACCGCCCGCCGACTCCCCTGCCTCCGGCGCAGCATCCTCGTCACCGCCACTCTCATCCTCATGGTCGTGGTCATGATCCTCGTCATCCTCCTCCGAAAGATCATCGAAACTGGTGAACTTCGGCTTGCGCTGCTCCTTGGGCCAGGGCGTGATCAGCATGCTGATGTTGCGCCCGGCCTTGCGTGGCGGCGCGTCGGGGTGGCCCATCG
>SLCJ01000306.1 GCA_007125835.1 Verrucomicrobiales bacterium
GGAGAAAGCCACACCGGCGCGCAATCGGCGACCATGATTCCCAGGCATGCGCCGGGGTCGGTGGTGACCAAAGCGTCGGTTGCGGGAACCGGCACGGCGATCAGGCTGTCGACAACCGCCACATCACTGCCGTGCACCTGATTCGCCAAGATCAGGTGTCTTCCCGGCGAAAAATGGGCCGCCGCTCGCTCGAAGATTGGAGTCAGCCGGGCAAGCAGGACGGCGCGATCCATTTTCCCCTCGAATCCAGGGACGCGACCAGTGAGTGCGCCCTGGAATCCGGCAGCGCGAAGTTCGGCTTGGAAAAGCAGGGGCGCGGCGCTCATATTCCGGAAATCCGGCCGGGGAGCTTAAGCGCGTCCCTGAGGCTCACCTTTGGCGGACGCTGCGTCGGGACTGGCGTCGGCGTCGGCCATTAATTTGGCAAGGCTGGCGGACAATCCTTGGCGAATGGTGGATACGAGTCGGCGCCCCTCATTCGTCACCTCGACAAGGATCTTTCTCCGGTCGTCCTCGGCGTGAGAGCGCTCGACATAGCCGAGGCGTTGCAGCCGGTCCACCAGACCCGTCGCGGCCGCTGTCGAATGCCCCATTCTCGCTGCAATCTCGCTCATCGTCATCGCTCCGTCCTCCGCCAGGCTGCCCAGAAGGAAAAGCTGGGCATAGGAAACGCGCCCCTTATTCAAATCGGAGGACAGGTCGAGAAAACAGGAGCGCTGAGCCAACATCAAAAAGTCCGTCATCTCGGCAATTCGGGAATCACGTGAGCCCTCGGCGGGCGGCGGGGGCATCGGCGGGGAGGTGTCGTGCGAGTTCATGGAGGTGAAAATTTGCGATATTTTATTCTTACCGGAAACCAGACAGTTTGGCAAGGCTAAAATTTTAAAATTCCGTGCCAGAAGGCGATTGGCTACAAAAAAAGCGCGTCATGTAAAAAATTCGCTACCGCAGGCTGCCCAGTATGGCAGGAAGCTGGGAAAAGGAGTCGATATACCGTGGCGATGATTCCACCACCTTGGCACGGCGGACAAACCCACCGAACCCGATGAACGAATCCACCACCGGAGCCGTCTCCAGATCGGAAACCCCGTCGCCAACCATAACCACTCTTGCAGTGGGCCGCGTGGCACGCCACGCGGCGATGATTTCCGGCTTTCCGCCGTTGCGGGTGGTGGGATAGTCGCCATCGAAGCCTGCATAGCCGCCGGACTCATCAAAACAAAGTGGCACGGCGGCCACATCCGCAATGCCAAGGTGACGCGCCAGGGGGGCGACACAGGGAAGGAATCCACCGGAAAGGATCACCGGTAGCCAACCGACCCGGCGCGCCTGGTCCAGGGCTGCCGCCACCCCGGGTGCTATGGTTTTCAGGTAGAGATTCCCGATCTTCTCGCACTCGCCGCGTGATGGGCGGATCAGATCCAGGCGTTTGCCGAATACTTCGTGGATGGGCATGTCGCCGGCCATGGCCTCGTCGGTGAGCCGGGCCACTCGCTCCAAGCAGTCCGGCCCGCGCAAACGGGCGAGTTCGTCCACCCCCTCGACGGCCGAAAGGGTGGAATCGCAATCGAGAAAAAGGAGCCCGGAAACCATACCACCACCATGGCGAGCCATGGCCGCCAATCAAGCGCCAGCCAAGGAAGTGCCCCGCCACATGGCCATTCCCCGTCACGCTGGCTGCAAAATGACCTGACCCCGCGGATTTTTTTTGGTTGAACTGGCTGGCAAATTACCTGACCCCGTAAACTTTTGGTTGCGTGGGGCTTGCGGTGGTTGGGGGGAGGGGTTTCATTGGGGGGATGGGAAAAGTATTGGCGATTCGGGGCGGTGCCCTGGGTGATTTTGTGTTGACGCTGCCTGCTTTGCGGTTGATCAGCGAGGGCTTGCCGTCTGCGGAGGTGGAGGTGCTGGGGTATCGTCCGATGGTGGAATTGGCGGAGCGCGCCGGGGTGGCACGGCGGACACGGGCGATGGAGCATGCCGGGCTGGCTCCTTTTTTCGCGCCGGGCGCGCGTCTCGATCCGGAGTGGGCCGACTGGTTTTCGGGGTTTAGCGTGGTATTCACCTGGCTTTATGATCCGGACGATTATTTCAAGATGAACCTGGCCCGCTGCGGAGTGGAGACGGTTTTCCAAGGCATTCCCCGGGTGGAGGATTCCGAGGGCAGCCCCCATGCCTGCCTGCAACTGGCGGAGGTGTGCCAGGGGCTGGCGCTGTGGCTTGAGGATCCCGTCCCGCGCATTCCCTTTGTTCGCGAACGATGTGCGGGGGTGGCCGTGCATCCGGGCAGCGGCTCGATGCGCAAGAACTGGCCTCGTGAGCATTGGCGTGAATTTGTGGTGGAACTCTGCGGGTTGCTGCCGGAGGGGGAGAGGGTCGCGGTTTTCAGCGGCGAGGCAGAGGAATCCTGGATCGATGGGCTGCTTGAGGGGTGGGGCAGTCTGCCTGTGGATCATGTCCGGCATCCGGCCCTGGGGGATCTCGCCGCCTCGCTGGCCGGCAGTCGGTTGTTTGTGGGGCATGACAGCGGAGTGACCCATCTCGCCGCAGCCTGCGGGGTGCCGACGGTCACCCTGTTCGGGCCTACGAACCCGGGAGTCTGGGCACCGCCGCAGGAGCATGTCAAGGTGCTGCGTGGGGCAAAGGGAGACCTCACAAAGCTCCCGCTCGCCGAGGTCCTTGCGGCTGTTCGACGGATGCTGACGGGATCCTGAATTGTCTTTTCGACCAGAGATGTCGCTTTGGGCCGCTCGCGGGCTTGCGCCTCACGGCGGGCTGAGCAGATTGGGGGGGATGGGCCATACATGCGATGATTCACAACATGCCGGGCAAACAGGGGTCGCGGGCAGCGCCGACACCGGTTTGATATTGGCCTCGGCGAGTCCGCGCCGCGCGGCGCTTCTGGCTGCGGCCGGGATTCGCTTCGAAGTGAAACCATCGTCTGTAGGCGAAGTGCACCACGCAGACTGGCCCGGTGGGGCTCTGGTGGAGTGGAATGCCGGGTTGAAAGCGGCGGAGGTGGGCACCCGGTTTCCCGGCCGCCTTGTGCTGGGAGCTGACACCCTGGTTTTCGAAGGCGGGGTGCCTCTCGGAAAACCCGGGGACATGGACGAGGCTGCCGCCATGCTGAGACGGCTGTCCGGGCGCACGCACGAGGTGATGACAGGTATTGCAATCGCCCGGGGCGGGATTCTGGTCAGCGCCCACGCAGTGACGAGGGTGAGTTTCCGCCCCTTGGATGGCGGGCTGATCAGAGAATATCATGGCAAGGTCGACCCACTCGACAAAGCGGGGGCCTACGGAATTCAGGAGCACGGTGGTATGATTGTCAGCCGTGTCGAGGGCCCGCTGGACAATGTAGTCGGATTGCCGGTGGCGCTGGTGAGCCGCTTTCTTGAGGCGGTGGTCGCGTTGCCATGAATCAAAGCCCGGGTGACAGCCACCCAACTTGCTCTGCTGAATTTTGCCTGCCAATTTTTGTTTGAGCGAGGGTCGGATGGCCTGACGCCTTGCCGTGCCGGTTCTCTCTGGGACTTTTGTCTGTGTGTTCCCTGTGTGGATTTACTCGAGGCGGCGGCTCACGCTTTTTTGCGATGGCGCGGGGAAAAATTCGGGTGGCGGTGCTTGGTTGTTCGGGTAGAATGGGCGGTGAAAGAACGTGATTTTTCAAGTGGGCGCGTGGTGCGCATCTATGATACTACTCTTCGGGACGGGACCCAGGGGCTGGGGTTTGATTTGAGTTCGTTGGACAAGCTGAGGATTGCCGAGCGTCTGGATGGGTTTGGGGTGGGGTATATCGAAGGCGGGTGGCCTGGGTCGAATCCGAAGGATATTGAATTTTTCCGCGAGGCGGCGCGGCGGGAGTGGAGGCATGCCCGGATTGCGGCGTTTGGATCGACGCGTCGGGCGGGGGTGGCGGTGGCGGAGGATGCGCAGGTGGCGCTGCTGTTGGAGGCGGACACGCCGGTGGTTACATTTTTCGGCAAGAGCTGGGATTTGCATGTGCGTGAGGTGTTGCGTACCACGGAGGAGGAGAACCGGGCGATGATCCGCGAAACGGCGTCGCATCTGAAGACTGCCGGCAGGGAGGTGGTTTACGATGCCGAGCATTTTTTCGATGGGTACAAGGCGGACCCCGAGCATGCGCTGGCGACGCTGGCGGCGGCGGAGGAAGGAGGGGCGGATGTGGTGGTGCTGTGTGACACCAATGGCGGCACACTGCCCCATGAGGTGGAAGAAATTACGGCGGCGGTGGCCGGGCGGCTTTCGATTCCGGTGGGGATTCACACCCACGACGACTGCGGACTGGGTGTGGCGAACGCGCTGGCGGCGGTGCGGGCCGGGGCGGGGCACGTGCAGGGGACGATCAACGGCTACGGCGAGCGGACGGGGAATTGCAACCTGACCTCGCTGATTCCGGTGTTGCAGCTCAAGGCCGGAATCCCGGTGGTGCCGGACTTGGCGCGGCTTAGTGAGTTGTCGCGTTTCGTCGACGAAACGGCGAATTGCGATCCCAATCCGCGGCTGCCTTTTGTGGGAGAGTGTGCCTTTGCCCATAAGGGCGGGATGCATGTGAATGCGGTGAGCAAGGTGGCGCGCAGCTACGAGCACATCCGGCCCGAGGAGGTGGGCAACCGTCAGTCAATTCTGGTTTCCGAGCTGTCGGGCCAGAGCAACATTCTGATGCGGGCGCGGGACATGGGTTTGGAGCTGGAGCCCGGCAGCGCGGAGGTGCGGCGTATATTGTCGAGGATCAAGGAGATGGAGAAGGGCGGGTATTCCTTCGAGGCGGCGGGCGGGTCACTGGAATTGCTGATCCGCAGGGAGACTGGAATCCACCGGCCGATGTTTGAGGTGCTGGAATACCATTGTGGATTCCGCCATTTTGAGGATCAGCACGAGCCGGTGTGCGAGGCGACGGTGCGGATCTCGGTGGGAGGCGTGCAGGAGCATACCGTGGCCAAGGGGCGCGGTGTGGTGCATGCGCTTGATGCGGCGCTGCGCAAGGCGCTTGCGGAGCGGATTCCGGAGGTGGCGGCGGTGCATTTGCGCGATTACAAGGTGCGGATCATTGATGGCAGCGAGGCAACGGGGGCGGTAACGCGCGTGCTGGTGGTTTCGGGGGCGGATCACGAGACGTGGAGCACGACGGGGGTATCCGGCAATGTGATTGAGGCATCGTGGCTGGCATTGCTGGAGGGGATCGACTATCATTTGCAGCGCGCGGTCGGCGGGGCGGTTTGATGCCTGCGTCTGCCGCGGTGTTTCGCAATCCGATTTCCCGAGCTATTGCTTCTTCCCTCATGCCTTCAGCCATGCGCCTTGCCGTTGTCATTCCTTGTTACAATCACGCCCATTACATTGAGGCGGCCATTCGCAGCGTGCTCGACCAGACGCGCCCGGTGGACCGTTTGATCGTGATCGATGACGGATCGCGTGACGACAGTGTGCGGGTGATCCGGGCGATGGGTGAGGCGCGTGTGGAGTTGGTGGAGCAGGAGAACCGGAATGCCTTCAATGCGATCAACCGCGGGGTGGAGATGGCGGCGGTGGATTGTGAGGCGGTGGCGGTGCTCAATTCCGACGATCACTATCATCCCGCACGGTTTGAGAAAATGATGCCGTTGCTGGAGGGTGGTGGCGAGGCGGCGGTTGCCTGTTCGGCTTTGAATCTGATCGACGACGATGACCGCCCGCTGGCCGCCGACCATCCCCGGGCGCGCTGGTTCGAGGCTGCGTGGTCGGTGGGCGCGCGGGACAGCCTGGACATGGCTTCGTGGATGGGCCTGTGCAATTTTCCGGCGACTACGAGTAATATCCTCGCGCGGGCCGACTACATGAGGGCGAACCCATTCAAGCCCTATCACTACAACCACGACTACTACTTCCTCAGTGGCGCGGCGCTGCGCGGGAGGCTGGTGCTGCATCCGGAGCGCCTGGTGAATTACCGTGTGCATGCGACCAACACGATGAACACGAAGGCGTCCTCGCTGATGCGTGAGGTGTTGCGCCAGCAGGTTGATTTTCTGCGCGATTTCCACGGCGAGATGGCGGATGATGCGGAAATGAGGCGGCGCTACAAGCTCTATATGGCGGCTGCATTTGACAATGTGTCGGCATTTCACGCGGGGTTGTTCCTGCATGTGCTAGGTGGGGTGCTGGCGGGGTGCCCGGAGGAAGAGACACGACGCCGGATCCAGGAGCTGGAGGAGGAGTCGTTTCCGGAGCTGGCTGCGTTTCCGAACCGCCATCATGTGGGGCTGTGGCGTGGGGATGGGCCGGTTGGGGCCGACGGTTCGCTGGCCGAGAAACTGGATGGTGTGCGGGACGAGCGCGACCGGAGCAAGGAGGCCGCCGCAGCGTGGAAGGAGTTGGCGGCATTGGTGGCGCGGATTTCCGGTGACCGGCGCTACGCACTGGCGCGATGTTTCGGGCTGGCCCCGCGGCTGGACCGGCTGGAGGGAAAGACGCCGCAGGAAAAACTCGCCGCCCTCAAAGCGCGTCTGGCGGGAACGCGGTGGTTGCGCGAGCCCGGGTGAGAACGCCGCCGGTGCGAGTGAGCGGGGGGATGAGAGGAAGTAGCTCTGCCGGGCCTATTTGTCCTTCCGGCCCGGCACGATCAGCGTGGGGCGCTCGGCACGGCGAACAATGCCCTGGGCGACCGAGCCGATCAGCATGGCTCCGAGGAACCCATGGCCATGGGCTCCGACGATGATCAGGTCGGCGTCGTTCTCCTTCGCGTAGCGCAGAATTCCCTCGACAGGCATCGCGGTGATTGTGGCCACGGTGACCTGATCGCCTGGCAGGGGGAAGGTGTCGGCCAGTGCCTTGAGCCGGTTCCCGGCATTCTCACGGGCTTTGTCAGTGATCGGGCTGACGGGGAATTCGGCGGGGGAAAACCCGTAGACTGCGTAATTTGGACCTGGATCCACGGTGTGAATGAGGTGGAGTTGGGCTCCCAGGGCGGCGGCAAGGCCCGAGGCGGTTTCCATCACCGGGGGGGTGACATCGGAAAAATCAACGGCGGCGACGATTGTCTTCATACTCATTTTATGACAGAATTCGGAGCAAATGTCGATCATTGAATAAAAAAAACCAAGGAATCAGGTGCGCAGGGCGTTGAAAAAGGTAAGACGGAGTTCCTTCCCGCTTTACATTCGGCGATCCCGGTGGATTTTCCCCGGTTGAGGGTCGGATTTGCGCCGGAGCCCATAACACCACAAGCACCCCTTAAGCCATGCAAGACGAGAACCAGCCACATACGGATTTTTCAGATGGAGTGGAGCAGCACTTCGATGGGGATATCGAGCAGCAGGTTGCTCTGACTCACGCCCAAGCCGAGGCGATTCGCCGCAAGAAAGAGAAGGCGAGCAAGCTCTCCGCATTTTTGATCACCGTAGTGATTCATGTCGCTGCGATTCTGATTCTGACGCTGATTGTGATTCCGGCGATGCAGGTGGACATCCCGCCGATCCAGGCGCGCACGGCCCCGCCGACGGAAGGGACCGTAGACACGGCCATCCGCCAGCAGCAGGTGCGGACGCGGCCGACCACGCCGTCGATGAGCGCCCAGACCATCACCACCACGGCTCCCTCGGCCTCGGCCTTCGCTCCGGAGGTGGTGTTTGAGACAGAGACCCTGGAATTGGGAATGTCGGTGAGCCTTGGATTGGGCTTGGGTGAGGATGGCCACGATTTTGGCGGGCTTCCGGGCGCTTTGCAGGGGCGTTGCACGCCGCAGGAGCGTTTGAAGCGCCTGCGCGAGGGCGGGGGCATGCCTGGGATCGAGAATGCGGTGCAGCGTTCGTTGCAGTGGTTCCAGGCGAACCAACGGGAAGACGGCTCCTGGGGGAACCGCGCCTACGCAGCGATGACCGGGCTTGCCCTGCTTGCCTATTTCGGACACTGCGAAACGCCGCAGTCGTCGCAGTATGGCGATACGGTCACCCGCGGCATGACCTATTTGATCAATCTGAGCCAACGAAACAACGGGCGTCTGGCCGTGGTGGGAGGAAATCATTGGGTCTATGAGCATGTGAAGGCCACCTACGCCTTGTGCGAGGCCTTGACTTTCGTGCGGGAACTGCACATGGATTTCCCCGGATTGGAGGAGGCGGCCTTCAAGGCCGTGGACTTGATGATCGAAGGGCAGCATCCGAGCGGATTCTGGTGCTATCAGTATAACAAAGGCCCAAATCGCCAGGGCGACCTCTCCATCACGGCTTGGCACATGCAAGCGTTGAAGGCGGCCGAGTATGCGGGCTACGATGCTGAAAAGATTGCGCCGGCGATTGAGAAGGCGATCGAGCGTGTGAAGTGGGTGCAGAACGAGGATGGCACCTTCGGCTACACCGGTCCGTCCCGCTCGGGCAACCAGCGATTGGTGGGGGCCGGCGTGCTTTCGCTTCAGCTCTGGGGCCTCGACCAAAGCGACCGTTCCGTGCGCAATGGCCTGCGCTGGATCAACCGCAACATGCGCCCGGTCTACTCCTCGAACAACACCAACCTGTATGCCTGGTATTACTGCACGCTTGCTCTTTTCCAGAGGGGCTCGACTTACTGGAGCCGCTGGCAGGACCCCATGAGCAGGGAGCTGATGGCTGCCCAGAACGAAGACGGTTCGTGGCGTCAGGAGGGTGGGTTTGCGACGATGGGGATCCAATCGACCCAGAGTGCCGGCGTGGATGCGCCGATTTATCGCAACGCATTGAACGTTCTTTCGCTGCAAGCCTACTATCGATTCCTGCCAGGCACGGGCGATGTGAGGTGAGTTGCCCTTGCCGGTCCGCCTGACCGCGTGAGGTCGGCGGCCCTTGGCAGTGTTCCGGCCGTGTTTCGATTGTGTGGCCGGTTTAAGGTGCGGAACGCACTTTCCTCCTGCTCGCGGCCTGCCGGGTGTATTTCCGGTAAAACACCGGAAGCCATGAATCCACCGCGCTGCGGCGACCAGTTTCAACCGGACCTGCGTGTGCCGATCAAGGCGCGCTCGACGATGGTGTCGAGAGTCACGGGTTCGCCGCCGCGGGCGGCGGACTCGTAGAGAGCGGTGAGGAGGTTGATGTTGGTTTTGCCGTCGGCTCCGCCCTCGACGGGCCCTGGTGCGTTGTTCAAGAGGCTGGTCATGGCCTGGCGGAGGTATGGCAGGTGGCCATGGCCGTAGACATTGGGCACATCCTGAGAGAAGCGGGCGATGATTTCGTCGTCTTCGGGCATCGGGTCGACGAATTTCCAGCACTCGATTTTATTGACGGCGGGTCCGCCGATGATCACACTCCCTTTCTCGCCGAGTAGACTCATGGAGCCTTCGAGGTCGTCGGGGCGGGTGGCGACGGTGGCTTCAAAGGCACCGAGGGCACCGCTCTTGAACCTGAGGATGGCGACGGCGGTGTCTTCGACTTCGATGTCCATGAGGCGGGTTGCGGTTTGGCACTGGACGGTTTCGATGGGGCCCATGAACCACTGGAGTAAATCGAGGTGGTGGGTGGCTTGTTGGGACATCACGCCGCCGTCGTATTCCCAGGTGCCACGCCAGTCGGCCTGATTGTAGTAGGCTTGGTCGCGGCGCCAGCGCACGCGGATGGTGCCCATGACCATGCGTCCGAAGCGGCCTTCGTCGAGGGCTTTGCGGGCGGCGACGACGGCGCGGTTGAAGCGGTTTTGTTTTACGACAAAGAGGCGGCCGCCGTGTTTGCGACAGGCCTCGATCATCAGGTCGCAATCACTGGTGCGCAGGGCCATGGGTTTTTCCGTGAGGATGTGTTTGCCGTAAGGGGCGAGTTCGAGCACATGTTTGACGTGCATGCCGGAGGGTGTCATGATGTCGAGCACGTCGATTTCGGGGTGCGCCGCCATCATCGCGTGGTAGTCCGTGAACCAGGGCACCTGATATTTGCCGCCTTTTTCCCGCGCTTTTTCGGGGTCGAGGTCGCAGACGGCGATCAAGCTGGCGGGCACCTCGTCGGATTGGTAGCAAGCCAGGTGTTTCTCTGCGATGCGTCCGCAGCCAATGGTGGCGACATTCAAAGTGGTTTTCATAAAGGGGCGAATTCCAGTCTCAGCTATCAAATTTCAAGCTATCAAATTTCAGGCTATCA
>SLCJ01000243.1 GCA_007125835.1 Verrucomicrobiales bacterium
CGCCTGTTTCGCCAATCTTTTCGAGCGGCATCCGGAGGTTATCAGCGAAAAGCGGGTCGTGCTGCGTCATTGCAGCCCGGTGGTGCAATCCTTCATCCGCTCCGCGCACCGCATGGCAAAGCACAGCGCCACAGGGGGCTGAGCAAGCTTCCCGGTCCAGCCTACACCCCTCCGGGGGCTTGATGCGAAGGAAGTCTTCTGCGGATTGGAGATTGAGCCGCTTGACAAGGATTCGTGCGATGGCAGCAAACGGGGAATTGTGGGCTTCGGGATGGAGATTGGGGGCTTTGGTCAGCGAAGCGTGTAGAAGCCGTGGTTGGAATTGCCGGTGAATTGGATGCGGTTGGAGAGGGCTTCGAGGTCGCGTTTGGCGGTGGCGGTGGAGATGTCGAATTTGCGTTCGTGGTGGCGGCGGGTGGGGCGTTTGCCGGTGGTGACTTGTTGGAGGAACCAGGCCTGGCGTTCGGCGGCATCGGGAAAACCGGATGCGGGTTCCGGGCAATGCCAGGCCACGAAGCGGCGCTTGTGGGCGATGGATTCGAGGCGGACCTGGTCAGCTTCGAGCGGGATGTCGAGAGAGGCCTTGTGCTTGTCCCAGCCCAGCTCTTCGACAAAGAGGGTGTGAAAATCGAAGCTCTGGAGCAGCGGGCGGCAGCGGGTACGGTCGAGTGGCATGGCGGTTCGTTTCAGCGGGTGAAATCCAGGCGAAGACGTTTGGCGGTATCGGCGAGTCTGCGGTCGGTGCTCCAGAGTGGCGTTCTGGAAAGTCCCGCTGAGACAAGAAGCTGGATGTCGTTCCAGCCAACTCCGAGGCCGTGGAGGCGGTGCGCCTCGATGAAGTGCAGGCATTCCTCGAAGGTGCCCTCGGAGGCCATGGGTTGGCGGCGGAGGTCGGCCAGTGTCGCATCGCGGTGTTTGAGGTTGCCGGTGGCCAGCTCGCCGATGACGACCGGGTGGAGCAAGACCATGCCGTTCACGAGAGCCTCCGCAAGCGCGGGGACGGCCGAGCGGAAGTGATCGATCCAAACCGATGTGTCAACGAGCACCATGACTCGGGCGGGTAGGCTGGCGGCGGCGGGGAGGCACGTCAAGCCGGGGCATTGTTCCTCCAAGGGCACTCAGCCGGCGCGCCGCATTGCGCTCGATCAGGGCTTGCAGTCCCATCTTGATTACCGCGGTTTTTTCCTGGACGCCGGTGCTGGCCATCGCCTCGGCGAGAAGGGCGTCGTCTATGTTCAGGGTGGTTCTCATGCAGATGAGTATGGGCTTTTTGTCTGTATGGCGCAAGGAGAAATCCGGTTCGGAGTGGTTTGGCCGGGCGCTTGGGCGGGTGCGGGCATGATCAGGAAGGCGCGAGGCCAAGCGAGCAGATGATTTGGGGTTCGTGGCTTTGTTCCTCCTCATGGATGATGCAGAGGCGGTCGGCCCTCTGGCCGATGCGGTCGACACGGCCGGCGCGCTGGATGAGCCGGATGATCGCCCAGGGGAGGTCGTAGTTGACGATGACGGAGGCATCCTGAAGGTTCTGCCCCTCGCTGAGTACATCGGTGGCGATCAGAACCCGAAGCTCGTTTTCCGAGCGGAATGCAGGATCGTTCCGGTTTGACTCGTGGAGGTTGCTTTTCGGGCTGAAGCGCCAGGCGAATTGGGTGGGATTGTCAATGCCACCGGTAACTCCCGCGAGCCGGTCGACGCCAAGGGCTTGGAGCTGCTCGGAGAGGTAGCGTACGGTGTCTGCGAACTGGGTGAACACGAGCACCTTTTCCCCGGCATGGGTCTTGGTGAGGAGCTTGTGGAGGGCGGCGAGCTTGGCGTCGTTGGCGGGATCCCAGCGGCCGCAACAATCGAGCAGGTCAAGCAGCGCCTCGGCATCGCTGCGGAGGTCGGTAGCAAGCTCATCGACGAAGTGGCTGGCGCGAAGCCATTTAATGCGCTTTTTGAATTGGTTCACATTGAAAAAGGCACACACCATGTTCCGGAGAGTCCCGACTCAGATGGGGTGGCCGGCGACTATTGGGTGAAACTGCTGACCGTGAAGGCCGAGGGCGACAAGCTGGTGGTCGAGGTCTTCCAGCAAAGCGAGCTGAACGCAAAAGTCCTGCACATTGCCGCCCGCCCGGAGAGCGACCCCACTTTCCAGCCCCCGATTCCAATCCTCCTCCACGACGCCGGCGAAGTGTGGTTCCTCCCTCCCAACACACCCCAAGGCGATGCCATCCTCCTCTCACTGGCAGTGGGTCTCGTGGTCGGCCTGCTCTCTGCCTGGGCGATCTGGAAGCAGATTCGCAAAGGCAAGTGACGCAGAGCTTCCCCAAAGCTTCCCCAAGGATGGACCGGCAAGGAACCCCAATAGGAGGCGCGAGATTTCTTCGTGAGAAGCGCTTTGCCATACGCCGGGTATGAAGGGTGCCCGGGACCGCCCGCGCGCGGGAGAGGGCGTGTAGGTCGCATTGCGGTGCCGCCTCCCCCTCCCCGCCGCGCTCAGATTCAGGGAAACTGATCCGGGCGTGGGAGAATGGAGAACCACTCCTGTGCCTGCTCCTCGGTGGTCAGCTCGCGGTAATGCTTGAAGATGATCGAAGGCGAGTTGCC
>SLCJ01000270.1 GCA_007125835.1 Verrucomicrobiales bacterium
CCCCGCATCGGAGCGGCAAGCACATGTCCTCACTGCAACACGCGCACACGGGGTGATGATGTGCGGATTGAGAATGTCTGCGACGATGACATCTTGACCCATGGCAACGTGATCATTGGCCGCCGGGGCGTCTTCCGCGGAAAACGCCTGCGCTGCCGGCAACTTTCTGTCTATGGCATGATCGACACCACCATCCATGTGCTCGGACGCGTGGAGATCAATGGCTCCGCCACTCTCCACGATTTCAACACCTGTCAGGAAATGGCAATCGCACGCAAGGGTGAGGTCCTGTGCCGCGACCGCCTGTTCACCCGCGGTGTCATCCGCACAGCCGGACGGCTTTCAGGCAACATTTTCGCTGCCACTGGCATTTGCCTGGAAAAGGGAGCTGTGTTCTCCGGCGACATTACCACCCGACATATCGAGACCGATCCCGATGCCGTCTTCGAAGCCAGAACAAACATTGTCGCCGATCCCGAAGCCGCCGCACATGCGGAGCAGGATTCTCAATCTACTCCCTGAGACGACTGTCCAGCACCAGAGTCACGGGGCCGTCGTTGATCAGGGCCACTTGCATCGCCGCGCCAAAACTGCCGCCGGCAAAAGACCCGCTCCATTCGTTTTTTGCCATACCGGCGAACTCCCGGTAGAGTTCATCGGCAGCGGCGGGAGCCGCCGCCCGGTGCCATGAAGGGCGGCTGCCCTTGCGCGTGCTGGCGAGAAGAGTGAACTGGCTGACCACCAGCAAGCCCGCGCCAACGTCCGCCGCAGCCAGCGACATTCGTCCGTCGGCATCATCGAACACGCGCATCTTCTTCATCCGGCCGAGAATCCATTTCATGTCTCCGCGCCCGTCGTCGACTGCGAAGCCCACCAACGCCACGAGTCCCTTGCCAATGGTGCCAACCTCCCGCCCATCGACGGTGACAGACGCCCGTGTAACCCTCTGCAAAACAACACGCATGGGCTCCCTATGTGGCGTCGACCGCGGTGCCTTGCAATCGAAAATGGAGCGCACAGCCCGGATCTCCGGATCTTTTCATGTACCCGTATCCCCCGCCGGTTTTACCCAGCGGCCCGGCGGCTCCGGAGAATTTGCGTGATTTTCACCAAAATCTTGCCATGGTTGCCGATGCGGATTCTCTTCCCGCCCGGCCGGCTATCACGGTTAGCCCACTCCCATGACCCTTCGCGAACAACTCAAGGAACTGCTTCCCTCGATTCTCCCAGGTGATCCGAACGACGCGATCAAGGGAACTGAATTGATCCGCCTCACCAAATTCCGGCTGCGCAACGAATACTCCGACGCCACCTTGCGGTATCATTTCTCGGTCATGTCCTGTGACCCGAGCACCCCCATTGCCAAGGTCTCTCAGGGGCAGGGATATTATCTTCGCCACGGCACGAACGACAGCCGCCCCCAAGGTGCCAGGAACCTGATTGCCTTTCACCAACCTGTGCTCTCTGAGCAATTTCAGCAATCGCCGGCGGAGATCGACCGCAATCTGGTTCATGCCGGTAAGTTCCGGGCGATTGTCGGGAAATACCTCGCCCTCTCCGGCAGCCACGTTTTCGACTTCACGGAAACGTTTTCCGGAAAACCCGACCGCGAAACCATCTGGCGTTTCCCCGACGCGCTGGCGGTGTCGTGGCCCGGAGCGGCTGTCACCGAGGAAGGAATCGCCCTGCCACCGGAGCGGCTAAGGCACGCGCTCGCGGCACCGGTCTGCCGCCTGACCACACTCAAGCTTCGCCTGCGAGTGGATCACCAGTCACTTCGGGAGGAAATATTCCAGTGCGTCAGCCACTCGGAATGGGCACACTCATCCGATTTTTTAATCGCCACACCAATCCACGATGCCACGCTGGTCGAGGAGACAGCCCGGCTGGGCCAGGCACACGGAGTAGGAATCCTGTCCATGGGCTTCACTCCCGAGGTCCTCGATGGGTTGCCGGATGCCGGTGCCATCGAGGCCATGGCGCCCTCGGAAGTCGAAGCCATGCTTGCCCGGGGACGCTTCCATCGCTTGAGTTTACCGGACGCGAAACCACAGGCCGCACTCGGACCCTGCGACCCCGCCCGCGAGTCAAATTCCGATCTCGAAAGGGCGCTCGCATGGATCAACCAGTGTCTGGTAGCCGGAGAAGCGCCCCCGGCGGGCAGCGATCCCCCGCAATCACCCGCAGGGGTCAGTGAGCAGCTCTAACGAATAGATACGTTCAACCTGAAAAATCCCCGCTGACTGTCTGGCGGCGGTTCGATCAGCCACTCTTCGCCGTCCGCCGTCCCCTGGTGGACGACATCCCAATCCACGAGATCGGTCGAGAAAAGCACCTCGAACTCGCGGGAAAGCCCTTCATAGCCGGTTCCTTCGGCTGCGGGCAGATGAAACACGAAGCCCTCCTTTTCCATCGCCTGTTCGACCCGCCCGGGGACAAGGGGGTTAAGGCCCAGAATAAAGGCCTCAAGGTTGGTGAAGCCGTCCCCGGACACATCGTCGTCGGGGTCGGCCGCCTCCAGGCTGGGAAACCAGGCCAGCTCCCAGTCATCCGGCAATCCGTCGCCATCTAGATCCGGAAACACCGTCAGGTTCTCGAAAAAATCCCCGCTAGCCCACCCCGAATAGGTCTGCCCCATGATCGTGAAATCTGCAGCCACACTGTCCGGCCCAACCGTGCTCGAATGCAGGCCCCAATGCTCGGATGGATAGGAATCCCAGTTAAAGCCGGGGTTCGCGCCGGGATGGTAAACGGATACAACACGAAAGTTACCGTTGTTTTGGGTCTTGTGCTCGGCAAGGCCTAGGTTTGCCACCTCACGGGGGCTGCGATCCGGAATCCCATTTCCCGTGGTGTCGATGGTGCCATCCTCCCAGAAATCATGAAACAGCGGTGCCCCGTCATACAGGTTCACATATACCTTTTTCACCTGCCATGGCTCCAGACCGCCAATCATCTCGTCAGGGTCGGCCGCCAGTTCAACCGCATCCACAGTGGCAAACGCCACAGCCCGGTGATTCATGTGGCCATACTCTCCGCCGAAATCGTGGGTCAGCACAACATCGGGCCTGTAACGCCTGATCACCCGGGCAAATTCAAGAGCAGTTGTGCGCCGCCCGGCCTCGGCACCCTGCCCCCCACCCCACGAATTGAAATTCTGATCGAGGGAAGAAAAAGGGGCGTCTGGGAAACGAAGGAACACGGGATGATTCCGCAGCCCGTAGACCCAGGCCGCGTCGCGCGTTTCCTGCTCCCTCACTTCCGGCGCAAGCACCCAGTCGCCGCTGGTCACGGAAACCAGAATCGTCGGCAGCCGACGCACCTGGGTGTAATACGGGAGCGCTCCCCCGAAAAAGATTCCCTCGTCATCCGGATGGGCGCTGAACACCATCAGTGCCGCTTTTCCTGGCCTGGCCATCCAATCCCTGCCATCTGGGTCCGAGGGATCCGTGGGATCGGATCCCAGAAGATATTCCTCCTCGTTTGGCAAACCATCGCCATCCGGATCGGCATGGCGCGCGCCATCACCATCTGGATCGAGACCGTAACTCAAGGCCCAAAGACGATAGGCAATCTCCGGGTCATCGACGAAAGCAGTGAGCTGCACGACATGCGGCATGCCACCTGAGTCATTCGAAAGGATGGTGAGAGTGGCGAAAAAGTCGTTAGCGAGCCCGTCGGGCTGGAAACTCAAGATTATATCCCCTGTTTCGCCTGGAGCAATGGTGGCGGGAATCGAAGTCACGGAGAACCGCGCCGCGTCCGGCCCGCTTATCATTGCGGAGGTAATCTCCAACACTTGTGTCGCTCCGCCATTGGTGGCAGGAAGCACGAAATCAACCTCCTCTCCCTCGCTGGTTACATGGAGGCTGGTGGCGGCGATTAGGCGCGGATCGGGAGCTTCGGCGGATGCCGAGAGCGTGACGTCGTCGAGCACTGCGGTACGCCGCCACGCATTGCCACCCAAGTTGGAGCTGGTGCTTGTGAATCGCAACGCGACGCCCGCATCGGCCAGTGCCGGGTCCGTGTGGTTGTATCCGAGCACGATCGCGGTCTGATCGAGCGTATTGGCACCTGCGGATCCCGGATCAGCAATGAGCAAATCCTGCCCGGCGAGTTCCACATCGTCCCTCGTGTTCCAGAGCGAAACACGAATGACGTGATCGCCCTCGGTCACGGCATCCCGGCGGTAACCATACTGGAAGCCCACCGTCCAGAATCCAAAGCGCGCCGCGTCGATCGCGTTGCCACCCACATCCTGAAGAAGCGACTGCTGCACATGGTTTCCACCGTCGGATTTGAGCTGCATCGTGCGGCTCGTGAGCCCCGGAATCTGCTCCGCGTAGTTCGACGGCGAGCTGTTCGGCTCGGCACCATCCACGCGAGTCCAGTCGTCGGCATCGGGATTGGTGCCGGTCTCGAAGCCGGGATTGACCAGTGGGACCTCCACAGCGCTGCCGGCCGACAGGTGCGCGGAAAAGCCAGAGGCAACCAGAATGCCAAGGCACAAATGAAGAGAGGCGGAGCGGAATGGCATCAATGTATCATTGTGATTGCTACGGGTGTTTCCAAGTTTCTACGACAATTTTCAATCAATGGCAAGCCGCAGGAAACCCCGCTCCGGAAACCCGGCGGACCCATCCAGCTCAAAGGAATGATACTGCCAACCCTCCGGTGCCTCGGGCCACGAAGCGGGCACAACCGGCGGCACAATCTCAGACACCGGCGCACTAAAGTCCACCAAATTCAGAGAACCCTGAACCTCACACGTCACGCCATGAATCGTGGCGACAGCACCGCCCTCGAAGTCCGCTCCCTCGGGCGCAGCGAATGTGAGAATCATACCACGCCCGTCGGCACCGTCGGATACCGCCTGGATCCACCCGTTGTCAGCAGGATTCAGAGGGTCGCCATTGAGAAAAAACTCCACCACGTTGACAGCACCTCCGCCATCGGCATCGTCGAATCGCCCGTCATTCACACCGGGCGTCAGCCCGTTCGCCAGAGCCCACGCCTGGTAAGCATCCTCCACCGGTTCGAAATCGCCGTCGATCGAAACCTCCACATCGTCAATCATCGCCGTGGCGAGCCAAGGCGCGCCCAACGAAGGCGCAACATGTGAGATCCGGATGCCCAGCCCGTCATCGGCATGGGCGGAGCCGTCATAGACGAACCCGAATTGGTATGGCAACAACTGATTCGCGCCGCTCCCGGAGACCACACCGGGATCGCGCAAGATAAGATCGCGTCCCACGATCTCAGCGTCTGTGGAGAGATTCCATAACGAAATCCGAAGTGTGATGTCGCCGTTGGTGCTTGCGTCGTTGCGGTATCCGGCTAGCAATTGGACGACAACCCGGTCCGGAATGTCTGCCGTGAATCCCGGGTTGCCGAGGGCCAGATCCTGCTGGTATTGTGCTCCGTTCGCTTGGAGGTGAGCCGCAATGCTGGTGAGGTTCGGAGTCTCCGGTGCCCCCTGCCCATAGCTGCTGCCGGTTGAGGTCCAACCCGTTGGCGACTCCGTGTTTCCCCATCCTTCTTGGTTGAAGTCACTGTTCACCACAACCAACTCGATGCTTCCCGGTGTCGACTCAACCACAGCCACAAGGGGAATGGTCACCTCTGCGTCTTCCACCGCATCGCTAGTGATCTCGAAAGTGCCCGTGAACACGCCCGCTTGCGGACCAGGTTCAAAGCGAACCACCACTTCTCTGCTTTCACCCGGGGGAATCGGCTCATCTGGTGAAGAGACGATTTCAAAAAGATCAGCACCCGCCGTCAGACTCACCGATGTCAAGACGAGGTCCTCTTCCGCACCCGTGTTGGTCACTGTAACCGAGAGGTCCATCGGGTCCGGGTTGGCACCGAGCGTGCCAAAATCCAATTCGCCGGGAGAGACTTGCATTCCCGGATCGACTACCACTACCGAAACGGGAATCTCCAAGATCGGCTTGAGAATGTCGTTACTCTCCACTGTGAGGGTAATCTCATAGGGCGGCCCGGGACCAATTCCGTCGAACTTTAGCTGGATTACGCCAGCCTCACCGGGAGGCACTGGATCACTGGTAAAGCCTTCCAGATCGAAAAACTCCTCGTCGGGGCCCTCAAAGGTCACCGATGAGACAGCAAGGTCCTGCGACACGCCACCATTGGAAAACACAAGTTCGAAGGTTTGTGGCACCCCATTGTTCCGGAGTGAGAAGCCGTCGGGCATCAGGATCTCGGGATCATTCTGCCCACCGAAAACTCGCACATCGTCAATCACCGCCGTGCGCTGCCACGCGCCTCCGCCCAGGTCAAGAGACACGCTGGTAAATCGCAGCGCAACCCCCTGACCGGAAAGATCGGGATCGGTGTTGTCATAGCTGATTACAACCGACGCTTCCGAGAGGGAGTTCTGGCCAACGCCGGGATTCGGGATCAGAAAATCTGTTCCCCCCAACTCTTCGTCTGTGACCGTGTTCCACAAGGATACACGGATCGTGTGATCTCCGCTTGTCACTGCGTCCCGACGATACCCCTGCTGAAAACTCACCGTCCATGCCGGGAAGGAGGACGCGTCAATTGTTCCTCCCTCCTTGTCCTCGGATAAACCCTGCTCTACATAATTGCCTCCGTCGGATTTCATCTGCATTGTCCGGCTCGCGAGCCCCGGAATCTGCTCCGCGTAGTTCGACGGCGAGCTGTTCGGCTCGGCACCATCCACGCGGGTCCAGTCGTCGGCATCGGGATTGGTGCCGACCTCGAATCCGGGGTTCAATACCTCAATCTCCTCAAGCGACGCCAATGAAGGGCCCGCCGGAATCGAAATCAGGGCAATGGCTCCCAGAATCGGTATGCCCATGCCCCTTGGGGAAGGAATGGAGAAATTCATGACGATGGGCTGGTTTGGGCTGCTTTCCGGCGATCAATCCGTCTCTGGTGTTCAACGGCGGCGGCGCAGGGCGAGGAGACCAAGCGACAGCGCTCCGATGGCCACGGAGGAGGGCTCGGGAATCGCAGCCAGGGATACGTTGTCGATCACTGCGGTGTTCGCCCATGAGCCGGCTCCCAGATCGTCGGACACACTCGTAAAGCGAAGAGAAATCCCGTCTCCCACACCGACCAAAGCGTTGTCGTATGGCAGGCTGATGGATGCCGCCGTGAGAAAATTCGCCCCCACGCCCGGGTCCGGGATCAGAAGCGTACTGCCGGCCAACTCGATCCCGGTAGTGGTGTTCCACACCGCCACACGGATCTCATGATCGCCATTGGTCACGGCGTCGCGCCGGTAACCATACTCGAAGTCGACAATGAAACCGGGAAATGTGGATGCGTCCACGGCCAGTCCGGCAATGGTTTCCACAAAACCCTGCTCCACATAGTTTCCACCGTCCGACTTCAGTTGCATCGTGCGGCTCGACAGCCCGGGAATCTGTTCGGCATAATTGGACGGCGAGCTGTTGGGCTCGGCACCGTCCACACGCACCCATCCGGTGGCATTGGGATTGGTCCCGTCTTCAAAGCCGGGATTGGTGAGAAGAATCGTGGCGGCGGGGGCCACGGTGGATAAAGCAAACAGGCTGGTTGCCAGGCAGGCGGTGAGGCATATGGATTTCATGGCGTTGGGGGGATGGTTTGGGTGGCAGGGTTGAATTGGGGAGGCTGTTGATCCGGCACAAACGAGTCCGATTGCCTCCCGGGTTATGTTCCCTCCCAACCGCAAAACCTGACCTGCTTTTTTCCGCCGGTTATTTCACTCCTCCACCCGCACCGCGTTCGCATAGGGGCGGTTGACAAAAATCAGGGTATTCCGGTCCCGCAGCACATGGTGCTCGTCGTTACCTCCCTGAGGCTGCGTCGCAAAAAGGCCCCCATCCCTCACGAACCACTCGCATGAGACGAATGCTTCCGGCATCGGGGCTCCATCCCTTTCAAGCGTGAGCGTGCCGTCCGCATGAAACCCGCGCACATAGTGATGTCCGCTGTGATAATAACTCCAGCGGCCGACAAAATCCGCCTCTGTCGCCGCCGAGACAAGGCCCTCCTCAAACTGCATCACTCCTTGGCTGAATACGGGATCGTCCACTTGCTCAAGGCTTTCAAGCCGGGGGTAGGTCCCCACCAGCGCGTGTAATGTCCAGGTTCCTGCTTCGAAGCTTTCCGCATCGAGATCAAGGCGAAACATGTTGTGCTCAGCCATGTGGATGAATCCGCTCACCCCGCGCCCACTGGCGGAGGACACCAAACCTCCATTGCGCCTCAACTCCACATTCTCGACCGTGATGGCGTCAATCCCGTCAATCCATTTGAAAATAGCGCGGTATTCACCCGGCCGCCAGACCAGATGGCTGACATCGAACACCAGCTCGCGCGGCATGTCGCTGTCGATATGCCACCGGAAATCACGGGCAGGCATCCGGCGGACAAACTTATCGCGGTTGAATGGAATCGCCCGCACACCCTCAGAGGTCTCTCCATCATGAAGCAAAGCCTGGTCCCGAACCAGCGGACGAGGTGGATCCCCGGGCAAATGAAGGCGCACTTCGCCGTCAAAGACGCCCAGCTCAAGAACCCCATCGCGCCCCACATCCATCGCAAATTCCGTCCCAATGTCCTCGACCATCCCGTTCGAATAGCCAATGGTGAAACCCTCGCCACCGGGAGGCACATAGGAAACCAAGCGGCCGTAATCCAAGAACCCGGAGGATTCACCCGACACGACAAACGAAGCCGGGCCTTCCATCGTAAGACGCACTCCGCTGGCATAGGTAAGCTCAACCAGCCCCGTCTCGAAAACCAGCCGATTCGCCGCGACCGAGCCGTCCGCAATACGCGCCCCTCCGGTCACGACATCACTCCACTGCACGCCGATCATGCCCGTCACGCGCGCAAAATCATGGGCCCGCTCCGCTTGGTCGCCACCGGAAGCACTCCCACTGTCATCCCACCTTTGCAGGGTCGCCGTCTGTTCCGACGGGCGGCTCCGGTCAGTAAAAAGAGCCCCCGCGACGGCGCCGAGACCGAAAACCACAACCGCCGCCGCCGCCAGCATGGCCGCCTTGGCCGATTTGAAATGCCACGGGTCTTTGGCACCGTGCTCAAAGGGCTCACAAGCTCCCCCTTTCCGCCGCCCGCCATACAGTTCTCTGAGAAGGGCCTCCTGCATCATGATTCCGACATAATACCGACGGCATGCCGGTTCGTCGAGATACTCCTCCAAACGCCCCTTCTCCACCCGGGACAATGCGCCCAACCCGAGGAGGCGGTCTACCAAATCGCGGAATTCACGGGGAGGCTGATAATCTTCCTTCATTCTATAAATTTTCCTGAAATTTCAGTGTAACTCTACCCTGCCTCGGCTCTCATCCGGCTCTCGATACAGCGCTTCAAACCCTGCCTCAAGCGGGAGAGACGCTTGTGAATCCGGTTCTCGGAAATCCGCATCCCTCGCGCATCCGCCGCCAAGCTTGCCCTGTCCTCATACTTCCGCCGCAACAGGGCCTGGTCATCCGCAGGAAGCCTTTCAACACAAAATCTAAGCGCCTCCAAACGCGGGTCCCACTCCATCGCCATCGCTTCCGCTTCCGCCGCCACCTCCACCAGCGTGTCGTCCGAAAAATACACGCCATGACGACGGGCGCGGTCCCGCCGCCACGACAGGGCTTTGAAGCGTGCGACTTTGAACGCCCAGGCCTGCAAATGAGAGTCGGGGCGCCGTTCATGGCGGTGCTCCCACAAAAACAACAGGGTTTCCTGCACCAACTCATCAGAGCCCTCGGGGTGCCCCAGAACGGCGAAGAGAAAGGAACGCAGCGGCCCGCGAAGAGCTTCAAGCTCCTCTTCCGCCAGGCTGCCACCCGCATCCTGCTCCACGGCCCGCAGCCCTGATTCCGCTCTCGCTCGTCTCATGTCAAAAAGAAATTTCGAATCAATCTCCCGACAGATTGCCTGCCAGGCCCGGAGTCTTAAACGCAAAAACACCCTACCATCGTTCCCGAAGCCCCGCAAACCTGACCAAAATTTTCCCCAGGACCGAAACACCGCGTCGGAATGACAAAAGGGTCCGTAAGGCTTGCGGGAACGTCGCCTGTGGTCCATAGTCCCGGCGTCCGGACCACAGCCTGTCGCCAGATCCGGAAATTCATCCCCAACCCACAATACTCAAACCACCCGCTCAGGGCCCGCACCATGGCAGACCGCGAAAACAAGTATCCGGACAACACCGCTGGCAAATTCTATGTCGATGACCAGTGCATCGACTGCGACCTCTGCCGCGAGACCGCTCCCGACAACTTCACCCGCAATGAGGAAGGCGGCTACTCCTTCGTCTACAAGCAGCCCACCAGCCAGGACGAACTTGACCTCTGCATCGAGGCCATGGAAGGCTGCCCCGTGGAGGCAATCGGCAACGACGGCGACGAATCCTGAACCCCGCCCGGATACCGTGAACCCGCGCCAGCGCCGCCGAGTGCTTGCCGAATGGCGGGGCTACCACGAGCCGCCCCCGCCCGACCGCAATCTCTGCGACGTGCGCCAGGCCCTGGAAAAATGGGGGCCCGCCCTCGGGCTGTCCCGCGGCGTCGACGAGGAGGAAGTCGCCCGCCTTTGGGCGCAAATCGTCGGCTCTTTCCTCTCGCGCCACTCCACCCCGAAATCCCTCCGCCACGGCGTGCTGACCGTGCGCGTCTCCCAACCGAGCGTCCGCTTCGCCCTCGAACAGGGCCAGAACCACGAAATGCTCCGCAAACTTCAGGACCATTTTGGAACCGAACGCATCTCCAGCCTCCGCTTCACCACCATCTGAACCAACCCCACACCAACCTCCGCCGCACTCCCATCACCCATGCTCAACGCCCTGATTTTCGACTGGTCCGGCACCCTCGTCAACGACCTGCCGCCAGTGCTCGAAACCACCAACCGGCTGCTCAAACACCACGGACGCACCCCAATGAGCGAGGAGGAGTTCCGAACCACGTTCCGCCTGCCCTTCAAAGGCTTTTACGATGAAGTGCTTCCCGAGATCCCCCTCGAAGAACTCGAAGAACAATACGCATCCCTTTTTCCCCAAGCCCGTTCGCAAGTCTCGCTCCTTCCCCATGCCGACCGCTTCCTTGAATTCTGCCGCCGCTGCCGATGGCGGCTTTTCATCCTCAGCAGCGCCCGCAAGAGCTTTCTCGTCGAGCAGGCGAAATCCCTCGGCATCCTACACTATTTCGAGGAAATACACGCCGGTATCGTCGACAAACGCATCGCCCTACCCGGCATAATCGACCGGCACCTGCTCGACCCCGCCACCACCGCCTTCGTCGGCGACATGGAACACGACATCGATGCCGCCAAAGCAGCCGGCGTCCACGGCATCGCCGTACTCACCGGCTACGACTCACCGGCCAAACTCGCACGCTCCAACCCGGAAATCGTCGTCAGCCACCTCGGGCGCCTCCGCCAGTTGCTGGCGACTCCCGCCGGACCCGCACCTGCTGCCACCACCGCAGACAAGAGCGCCGATCCAGAACTGATCATACGGATTCGTGGGCTTGAATTGAAAACCCGGATCGGCGTCCCGCACGAAGAGCGCTCCTCGCCCCAGGCCGTTCTCGCCGATATCGACCTAACCACATCCCCTGCCGCCCGGAAATCGGCGTCATCCGACGATATCAACGACACAGTCGACTATCACACCGTGTGCGATCAAGTCACGGCTCTCGCCGCGCGGGGCGAGCGTCGACTGGTCGAGCGTCTCGCCCGCGAGATCATCGACGACCTGGCTGCCTCCCACCCCATCACAGCCGCCACCGTCACACTGCGCAAAAACATCCTGCCCAACACTGAATGGGTCGGTGTTACCTCCTCCTGGCAGGCCGGGGCGAGAGAGCCGACCTGATCCCAACATTTTCTGGACCAAAGAAGACCGGCAAGACAAAACATCTCGGGCACGCCGCTCTCTGGCCAACACGGAGAATGACCAATCCCGGATCTCGAAGCCCAACCACCTTTCATGCCAGAGGACTACACGGACGCAAGCGACGAAAGCCTTGTCGAGGCCGCCAAAGAAGGCCGGACTCGCGCCTTCGACGAATTGTTCCTCCGCTACCAGCGACGGATCTATTCCGTCATTTACCACATGACTTCCAATCACGAGGACGCCGACGACCTCCTCCTCGAAACCTTCGCCAAGGCCTATCGCTCGCTCAAGCGCTTTCAAGGGCGGTCGCGCTTCTATACCTGGATCTACGCCATCGCCGTAAACCTCACCCTCAACTTCCTCCGCAAACGAAAGCGACGCACCAACCTCAGCCTCGACGAACTCGACCCGGAAGGTCTTGAAAATCACCCCCTCCTCGAAGACACCTCGCTCGTCGGCGATACCCTGCGCCGCCTCCACACATACGAAATTCAAGAAAAATTGAACAAAGCCTTCCAGATGTTGTCAGAAGACCACAGAGCCGTAGCCATCATGCACGACGTGGAAGCCATGCCCCATGCGGAAATCGCCTCCATCCTCGGTGTCTCAGAGGGCACAGTACGCTCCCGTCTTTTCTACGCTAGACGCCAACTCCAAGGCATCCTCGGAGACATCCTGCGTTGAAATCAAGCACACCCGATCACGATCACGATGAAATTTAAATCCAGAACCACATCCCCCGAAGCCTCGCAGGCCGAAGCCGAAATGCTGGAACTGGTCAAACTCAAACGCCTTGAATCGCCAGGCGGTCAATACTTCGCAAACACCCTGGACCGCCTCCACGAACGACAACGCCGTGAAATGATGCAGGCCTCTTCAAGCCGCCTTTTCCTTGATCGGCTCGAAGCCCTGTTCCAGTCGATGACACCACGGCGCTGGGTCGCCGTCGGCTCCGTCGCTTACGCATCTCTTCTCGCCGTCGGCATGCTCTCGCTCCAGTGGAGCGGAACCGGAGGCAGCCACAGCCCAAGCATGCCCCCCCTTGCACCTGTCTCCATCGAGAACCCTCAAAGCGCGGCTCCAGAGCAAGGTGTCCGCGTCGAAGTGCGGCACACTCCGGTGCTTTCAGCCAAAGAGGCTGCCCAAAGAGCGTCTGTGGATCGCGAGCTAACACCCGAAACTCCCGGCCCACATCCCGAGCAGGAACCGGAGACCCCGTAAGGGCACCGCCCCCCTTGGCCCGGACTTCCCTTCTCGCCGAGCACACCCCACTGCCCGCTTTACTCGAGGACAGCTGCCACGCTGTTGCCACCAAATTGCGCCCGATCACCCTCAGCGGGCCGTCCACCGCGCGGCCTCCACGCACGACCAAATGTGCATGATTAAAAAGAGCGGAATAGCCCCAAACAACCCCACAACCCAAAGGATCCCGTAAAGGATCACATGCCACAACGCCTTGAGCACCCGCCCCTGCACCAACTGGCCAAGTCCAGGCAGGAAAAATGAACAAAGCGCAGCAATCACATTGCCGCCTGATCCCTGGCTCATTCGCAATCTCCTCCTTGGTTTGTGTTCATCGTGGATTCCCCAACGCCTTTGCGGGCTGCTCACTGAAATACGGGCTTC
This sequence comes from Verrucomicrobiales bacterium, assembly GCA_007125835.1. GTDB lineage: Bacteria > Verrucomicrobiota > Verrucomicrobiia > Verrucomicrobiales > SLCJ01 > SLCJ01. The sequence continues at coordinate 13,514 of SLCJ01000270.1, forward strand.
TTGTGATCGGTGAAATATCGGTCGATAAGGTAATAGGAAAGCGGATGATCAACCAGGCCCTCCGCACTCGGTGGCCATCGAAGATCGCGCCCCAAGGTCTCATCCTCCGGCTGCGTGCGCGCGATGTGAACCGGCGCGCCATTCGGCACAATACGGAAAAACTTGGGTGCCACATTGTGATGCATGCGAATGCATCCATGGGTGTGACCATACGGACGGATCCAGCCCGTGTGGAAACCATACGCAGTACGGAACTCCGTCCAATACGGCATCGGAGTTCCTACAAAGCGCTCGCCTGCCCTCAAATCACGGCGATACGTCCGCCTGATCTCATCACCCCTCACCGCCAGCCCGTGCGTGTTGGCACGCCGCCTGTGCTCCTTGTGGTATATACGGAAATGCCCCTGCGGCGTCGGCGTCGACGCCTTACCCACACCAACCGGCATCACCAACAAAGGCGCGTCCCCCTCCATCACATACGTGATCCCCTTGTCGAGCGAAACCTTCACCCTCACATTCGCAGGATTCTGCGGAAGCCTCGCCGGCACATCATACGCATTGTAGGCCGCCTGGCGCTCGACCACGCTCATCTCCCGCTGCGTCGCACATGAGCAGACCACAAATCCAAGGCCACAAACCACAACAAACCGAAGATAAGGGGATTTCATACCTCCGAATATCTCCACCCCACACCATATTGCAAGCACCAGATCAAATATGACCTGACCCTATACCTATTTTTGCCTGATTTTTCCTTTTCTCTTCCTCTCCTCGTGCCTGACCCAATTTCGCTTCACCACCTATCCCGCAATCCCCCGCCCATTGCGCAGCTCCGTTGCCACGCGGGCGTCCCGCATTTCCCCGGTCAACGAAATCGAAATCTCATCCAAATTCCCGAATCCCGGACACAAGATTCCGCCTTGCACCCCGAATCCTTCGGAAAATGTCGCTGCGGCCCGGGGTCCAACCTGGCAAGGAATGGAACCTCATCGCCCGCGTACCTTCCATGGTGACATTGACATAGAACCCATGCTCCCGTGCGGGCGGCGGCGCAATCGCCATCAACTTGGTCCAAACACCCGCATACCCCGGATGCATCCCGAAAAGCGCCCGGTCTGCCTACGGTCCACCCTGCTCAACCACCCATCTGCGACCAAGCGAGTAACCTTTGGTAAGCGCATCGCAACGCTGCCCCATTCGCGAAAGCAATCCCGCTTCAGCCTCGGTGCATACGCCTGGGGACCCTGGTTTTTCCCCTCCGGATGATGTGCCCCTACCCCTTGCCATCTCAACGCCCAATCCAGAATCACCCCCGACCGCTTCCTCCACCTCGTGCCCAGCGGCCCCCTTGCGGCCAATGAACCGGGCCTTGGCCAGCATCTCACCATGCATTCTCAGCACGGCGGCATCATTAAGCCCTCTGGTTGCTTTCGTGCCCCACAGCAGCCGCAATCCAGCCAGACCTTCAAGGTCACCACGAGACGCCGCCCCGAAACCACTCCAGTCACTCTCAACAGTATCACCCACTACCTTGGCCCTCACCGGATTCAAATCTATGTAGCCGGCCACGAAACGTGCCAACACCCCGAGGTCCTGCCCATCGCTTTCTTCGTTATGCGATAACATAACGCTGTGAAATCGACCTTCCCAGAGAGTTCCTTCGCGATTGTTGTGGCGATTGAACCACTGCGTGAAGCGTTGCTTCAAGGTCTTGACAAAATCACTCAGGTTCCCCATTCGTGCCCGAAAAGGAGCAAGAAACTCCTTCCGACCGTGTATGCTTCCGATCCTCTCCCAAATACCGCGAAAGTGCCGCATTCGAGGCTCGGTGTAGATTGATTCCATGCGGGCCAGCACCTCTTCGTCGCTCAAATCTTCGGCATACACCACAGGCACCCGCACCAGCACGTGAAAATGATTCCCCATCAGGCACCAACTGACTAAATCCACCCCGGCAAATGCGGCACCGCCCTTGATCATCCGCATAAACACCCGCCGCTCGCGGTCACCAAAGATCACGCGCCGGTCCACCACCCGCGAACACACATGATACAACCCGGGCCGTCCCGGCTCTGCCAATGCTCTCGGTCTGCGCATGATTTGAATTTAGCCCGGCCACCGGGCACACGCAAATATAAAAAACTTACCAGGCCCTAAAGTCCCTTGGGTCTGTTGATTTCCGGTTGCAAGATGGGTGGTTCGCCGCTCCGTATTGGCTGCCTGAATTGAGGCACGGTGTGAATTTTCGTCCCAGCCCAGAGAAACCCATGCTCGAACTGCGCAATTTATTTCTTACAATTGACCGGGTCGATGATCCGCTCGATCTTTTGCATGATGTCTCGTTTCGAGCGCCTGGTGGTCATTTCATGGCGATTGTGGGAGCGAGCGGGTGCGGCAAGACCACCTTGCTCAAGACGATAGCCGGTCTGGCTCCTGAGACCTCGGGGGAGGTGCGCTGGAATGGCCGCAACCTGGCCACCGAGGGCGATCTTTTGCCCAACGAGTTTGCTTATGTTCCCCAGTTCAGCATTGCCTACGAGCAGCTCACGGTGGAGGAGAGCGTCGAGAGCGCGGCCCGTCTGCGGGTGCGGTGCCGCACGCGCGAGGAGGAGGATGCGATAATCGAGAGGTCGCTTGAGGACACCGGCCTTGCTCCTATTGCTGGTCGTCGCGTGTCTGTGATTTCGGGTGGGCAGAAGCGTCGGCTGGGACTGGCGATGGAGATGGTTGCCGATCCAGCCCTACTTTTGTGCGACGAGGTTACCAGCGGACTGGACCCGAAGACCGAGCAGGAGATTGTGCGCTTGATGCACACGCTTTCGCGCAAGGGCGACCGCCTGGTGGTGAATGTGACCCACAGCCTGGCGAATCTCGACCTGCATGATTCGGTATTGGTGCTGCATGCGGGGAAGCTAGTGTATCATGGCCCGCCGAAACTGATGTCCCATTATTTTTCGGTGGCCCATCCCGAGGAGATATACAAGAGGCTGGCAAACCGGGATCCGGAGAAATGGCACCGTTCCTGGTGCAAACACCGCCCGTTCTACTATGAGGCGATGGGCCTTGAGCCGCCCGTAAAGGGGCACGAGCTTCCGGAGCACGCCACCACGGCATTGGAGGAAGCCGTGGCACCGCCCGAAGAGGCCGAGGTTCCGGTTGCTCCGGCTCCGTCGCCTGCGAGCGGGGCAGTCGACGCCCCACCGGCAGTCGTCGCTCCCTCCGTCCCGGCGGAAAAGGGCAAAATCGTGGCCCCTGATGGCAAACCCGAGCCAGATGCAGATGCAGCCGCACCTTCCGCCGTGGATCGCCAGTCGGGTCACAGCAAGCACAAGGTGCCACCCTCCCCCGGATTGATTGCGCAGACACTCCATCTGTTCGGGCGGCGCTGGCGGATCTTTTTCCGTGACCGCACCCAACTGTTCCTTCATGTGGCGATCTTGTTCGGATTTCCGGCGCTGGTTACTTTGTTTGCGGTGAACGCGCCTCCTTCGCCCAAGGTCATGACCGGCGTGGACGCCGGGGCGCTGGATTTCGCCATCCAGCAGCGTGATGTCTTCCTCAGCCAGCTTGTGGCCGGCGGGTTTGCCTCCGGTCTGATCATGTTCCAGGTCATTTTGCTCACGCTGATGGGATCGAACAACTCCGCCCGTGAGATCGCCGGCGAGCGAATGATTTACGAGAAGGAGAAACTGGCGGGGCTGCGTCCGTCGGCCTATCTGGCGAGTAAGATGGCTTTTTTGGCGCTTCCGGTTTTGATGCAGGCGGTTTGGATGGGGCTTTTCGTGCAGATTTTCTGGCCATTTCCCGGGGAAATCACGAGCCATTTGGTCAGCTTGGTTGCGGTCACGGCGGCCATGACCGCCGTTTGCCTGGGTATCTCGGCGAACATGCGTTCCGCCGACCAAGCGAATTTGCTTTCGGTGTATTTGGTTGGCTTTCAGCTTCCGCTCTCGGGGATTCTTCTCGCGCTGCCGCAGTTTATCGAAACCTTCGTGAGGCCCTTCATTTCGGCCTTCTGGAGCTGGTCGTCGTCCGTTGATGCCCTCAGCCGCGAGTATTACACCGCCGTGGACACGGTGACGGATACGGCCTTGCAAAGTGCGCCAATCGGCCTTTTTGTGCTGGGGCTGCACATTGCCGTCGGCCTGTTTGCCGCCTACATCGGCAGCCGCAAGACATTCTGGGACTAAATCCGACTGTCTTGCGTTTTTCCGCAACCCGTCATTGTCTTCCGTTTTTCACCAGACAGGCCATTACACCACTTTGCATACCTGCCATGCCACGCCGCGCCCAGTCCAAAGTTCCCCTTCCCGCCATGCTCATCAGCGCTGGTGTCCTGCTTGTCCTTGCGCTGGGCGGTTGGTTTGCCTTAAACCGCGGCAGCGCGATAGACTATCCGGCATTGAACATCAACGAGTTGCGCCACAACAGCCTGCAATTGCGCGACAACCGCTACAGCCTGGAGGGTGTGGTGAATCGCCGCGAGCGCGTAACCAATGCCGGGCAGATCATCTCTCTCAATGTCGCTACCAACGGCACGGAAACCCCGGTTCCCGTGTTGATTCCCGCAGGCATCCCCGGCCCGAACATCGAATCGGGCTATCGTTTGCGACTTGTGGTCCGTATCAATCATGAGGGGATCCCCGAAGCTGAGGAAGTTCGATTCTGAGGCTGCGACCCTGAGTCACCGAATCTCTCCGCCATTCCGAATCATTTCTAACCCAGATCCAACGAGAAACCCGAACCCCATAAAGTCATGAACCTTACTGGATTTCGAATCTTCGCCCTGGCCACCTTGCTGGCCTTTTTGGCACCGCTGCTTCACGCTCAGGTGTTGCAAGAGCCACGCTCGACCCCGGGTGGCGGCTCCCAGCAAGGGTCGAGCCAGTCCGGTGAATCCCGCGCTGGAGCCCGCCCGCTTTTGGGAGGTGACCTGCCGGTGATTGACACGGGTTCGGAGATTGCGGTGTGGGATGGGCAAGCGTGGAATCTGAACGAGACGCGCCTCAACGCCCAGTTCAACGCCTACCTGGCCTCCCCTGCGGCTGACTCTGAGGAAGACTTGGAATACCATGCCACCATGCGCCGCATCCTTGATCTGCTCAGCCCGACAAACCGGTCTGACGCAAACTACCGGGAGGCAATCAGCCTGCTGCCTATGGCCTCCTCGTTCCCACAGGACGGCGATCAGTCCAACACCCTTCTCAACGCAGTGTATCGAGTTTTCCTCGCTCAGCGGCGGCAAGGCGACATCTCCCGGATGATCGACGATATGCGCACTCGTCAGGGCGAATTGCAGTGGCGTGGAGATTTGCGGGCGCAGGAGAGAGACCCCAATGCACGCCGCCGCCGACCTGGCAGCGGCGATGGTGAAAACGAGGGGGCTTCGGACCAAACCGGCACCGGCACCCGCAGCCTGGCCTACGAGGCAATCACCCGCGAGATTTTGGAAAACGAGGCGGCCATCAAAGCGAATCAGGCGGCGATTCAAGTTGGCGACATTCGCGCGCGCACGGAATTCCAGCTCCTGCTGGCACAAATGTTCCTCCAGCGGCGATTCGAGCATGTTCTGATCGGGTGCGCATTCTACCTGCATTTGTTCACCGACGGCGAGGGCACGCTGCGCATTGAGGAAGGCAGCGATATCGGCCGCTTGTTTTCCGAGGGATTCGGTGGCAGTCCCACGGTATCCAGCCTCGAAGCCGCTGCACGCGACGCCATCAACCGCGCCGATTCGAATGTCCGCGCCTTCACATATCACGCCGCCTCCGACGAATTGTGGAGCGCCTACCAGCGCCTGCAGGAGGCTTTCGCCATCGGCGAATACCTACCCAGTGTGCGCACCGTTCCGACCGAAGACAAGCGGAGGCTCATTGATTTTTCGCGCGCGATGTTCCGTTTGACCAATGCGATCCAGGTTAAGGATTACGCCTTGGCTCAGGAGCTGGTCGATCAGCTGCGTGAAACCGCGCACGACTTTGATTCGTCCAAGCACCAGCAGGCCATCAGCGTCTATACGACCACCAGTGACATGCACCTCGGGCGGGCCGCAATTCTCCAGAGTGAGGGCCGCATCGAAGAGGCTCAGGATGAAATCCGCATCGCCATGGAAATCTGGCCCACAAATCCGGCAATCCGCGAGCAGGTCGCCCCCAGCATGGAGCAACTGACGATGAAAGGTCGGCTGACGCAGGATTTCGACCGCCTTGTCAGCGAGCGCAATCTCCGTGCCATTTTCAGAGACAAAGAGCAGTATGCTGCGGCTCTATTTGACGATGAGGAGCGCCGCGACCAACTCAACCAGATCGTGGGCGACCTGATCAAGATCGACACCGCCATCGCCCAAAGCCGCGAGCTTGAGGCACGCAACATTCCGGGCGCGGTATACACCGCGTGGGAGGAAATTCAGACGCTCGTGAGTGAATTCGGCGACGACACCGAGCTGAGAATTCGCGCCGAGGAATTGTCCACCCGGGCATCCGATTTTGTCAGTGCCCTGGACCGCGCCGAGCAGTTTCAGCGTTCCGGCAACACCGGTTCGGCGCTGACCTGGCTGATGCGTGCCCGCGAGATCTACCCCGACAGCAAGCGAGCCCGCGACGGCATTGCCAACGCGCTCGACACGGTGCTGCCACGTGACGGGGCTTTCGGAGAGGAATCCACGGTCGGCGTCAACCGCCCGGGCGAGGATCCATTCCGTTGATTCCACAGCGATGCCAGATGCCGCCAGCCAGCCGGAGGATTCCGCCTCCCCCGATCCCAGGGCGGTCCTACTGGCCGACTGTAAACAGCGGCTTGCCGCTGGCCATGAGAACCTTCTCAAGCGCCATTTGGCGGGTGCCTCGGGAATCGATGTGGCTTCGTCCCGCGCCGATTTGATCGATTCGGTGCTCAGAAACCTTTTCGCCGCGACGATGCCGGAGCCGGAAGCAGGCACTCCGCCGCTGGCCTTGGTGGCCACGGGCGGATACGGGCGGGGCCTGCTCAACCCCCACTCCGACATCGATATCCTGTTTCTCTACAACGCACGCAAACTGCCGCCGCCGCTGGAATCGGCGATCGGGGATATGCTCTACGTGTTATGGGACACCGGGTTGAAAATTGGTCATGCGGTGCGTTCGATGCGCGAGGCGGTGTCCGCCGCCTGTGCGGATCCTCACATTCTCTCCGCCGCCATCGAGTCCCGCGCGGTTGCCGGTGAGGCGGCGCTTTGGAAAACGTTTCACCAGCGATTCACCCGGCAGTGCATACGCGGCGGCGAGGATGCTTATCTTGCCAACCGCTTGGAAGACATGAGGCTTCGCCACGAAAAAAGCCTCGACACCGTTTATGTTCAGGAACCGCAGGTGAAGAACGGTGTCGGCGGGTTGCGGGACCTGCACACGATTTTGTGGATCACCTTCGTGAAATTCGGCTCGCTCGATTTGGAAGCGCTGGCCGCGCATGACGTCCTGCCCGCTTCGTCCATTGCCGAGCTGAAAGCCGCCTACGATTTCCTGCTGCGCGTGCGGACCGACCTTCACTTCGAGGAAAAGCGCGCGCGCGACACGCTCACTCTCTTCCTCCAGGGGGTTGTCGCCACCCATTTTAACTACCCGCAGCGTTCGATTCTCCGGCGCTGTGAGGCGTTCATGCGCGACTACTACAAGCACACGCGTTGCATTGCCCGTGGTGCGGCACAAGTCCTGGAAGCACTTGAAATCGAGCGCGTTCGTCGCACGCGCCGCCGCGGCCTTGTCTCGCTTTTCACGCGGGTGGCGGCGGCCCCTGCGCGGGAGGAGTTTGACGGCTTTGTGGAGGAAGAGGGGCGGCTTCATCCGGCATCTCCGGGGATATTCGAAGAGGATCCGGGGCGGCTTCTGCGCGTGTTCGCCCACGCCCAGTTGCGCGACCTCACGCTGGGTCCGGCGCTCACCGACCTGATCCATGCCCACCTCCACCTGATCGACCGCTCGTTCCGTTATTTAAAATCCAACCGCCTGACCTTCGAGGGAATCCTCCGGCGCAGCGGCGAAGTGGCGCGCACCCTGCGCATGATGCACGCCGCCGGCGTGCTCGGGCGCTACCTTCCCGAATTCGGAGCACTGGACTGCCTTGTCCAGCATGAGTTCTTCCACCGCTATACTGCGGACGAACACACCCTTCGTGCCATCGAATACCTGGATGATGTGGCCACCGGCGGCGATCCTGCTGCAGCCCCGTTCCGCGCGATGTTCCAGGAAGTCGACAATCCGGAAATCCTCTACCTGGCGCTGCTCCTGCACGACACCGGGCGCGCCGAGAACGCTCGGCACCACGAGGACGCCTCGACCGAACTTGCGGCCAAAGTCGCCCGCCGCCTGCGCATCGAGGGCGGTCAGCGCCGCCTCCTTTTGTTCCTGGTCGATCATCATCTCACGCTCTGGAAAACGGCCACCACCAAGAATCTTGACGACCCGGATGTGATTGATTCCTTTGCGCGCGTTCTTCGCCAGCGTGAGTATCTCGACCCTTTGTTTCTTCTCACCTACGCCGATTCGCGGGCCACATCGCCCAATTCATGGAACAGCTGGAAAGCTTCGCTGATGTTCCGGCTGCACGAACACACGCGGATTTATTTCGCCGACCGCGAGGGATTCCGACGCCGCCTGGCAATGCCCGACGCCGACCTGCGTGAGAATGTGGCGAAAAAACTGCCTGCGAATTTTGATGAGGAGATCGACGCCCATTTCCGCCTCATGCCGGAGCGCTATTTCAAAGTCCATCGTGCGGAAACCATCGCCGGGCACCTGCGTATCTTCCGCTCATTCTACGAGAACCTACGCCGCGACGGAGAGGAGGCCTTGTTGCCCGCGTTCCTCTGGGAAAGTCGCCCCGAACAGGGATGTTCCAAGTTGAGCGTGGTCTCGTGGAACCGCAACCTGCTCCTGGCGCGAATCGCCGCCTGCCTTGCCGCCCGCGACATCAACATCCTCACCGCCGACATCTACACCCGTGAAGACGACCTCGCGCTCGATGTGTTCAGCGTCTGCACCACCCGCTGGGAACCGGTGACGAACAAGAGCACGCTCCGATTGTTCGAGCGCGACTTGAAGCGGGCCTTCACCAGCAGCGATTTCCGGCCCGGCGAGTGGTTCGAGCGCACCCGCGTGCGCCCGGGCCTCGACACCCGGCTGCCGCATTTCCCAACGCGGGTGTTTGTGTCCAACGACGTCGTACCTGCTTCCACCTTCGTGGAGATCCAGGCGCTCGACCGCATCGGCCTGCTGGCCGATGTGTTCCATGTGTTCGGCGCGCTGGAAATCGAAGTGACCAGCGCCCGCATCAACACCACCCGTGGCGCCGCCATCGACTCGTTCACAGTAACCGATAAAATGAACCGGCAACTGACCCATCCCGCCCTTCTCACCCGGCTGCAAGCCGACCTGGAGGCGCAAGTCGGCCTGCCCGGCTCCGATTCGCCGCAAATCGCCCCATGAATTCCTCGCCCCCGCCCGATCGCGGTTCCGCCCCCTCCCAGACCGCACCGCCAGCCAACGCCCCGGCTCCGGAGGTGCGCGGCCCGTTGCCAGGTTGTATCATCGTCGGCGTCTGCGTCACGATTTTTGCGAGCCTGATCGTGTTCTCGTTCTGGACCGGCATCCGCCAGAGCCAAGCCATCGACGCCTTCACCGACAACGAACCCGCCCGGCTTCCCGTAGCACGGATTCAAGACGAAGCTGTCGCCGCCGAACTTGATGCCGGGATCGCCACGCTGGCCCAAGCCTCGCGACAGGGCACCGTCACCGACCTGTTGATCGACAGCGACGGATTGAACCACCTCATCGCCACGCGCTCCGAACTGGCCGAGATGCGCGGTCGTCTCCGTGTGCGGGAAATCGCCGGCGGCGCCATCACCTGCGAAATCAGCTTCCCGATCAACCGGCTGCCGTGGCAGGAGGGGCGGCGTTACCTCAACGGGCAACTCACCCTGATCCCCGAACTTGCGGACGGCGAGCCATTGTTCCGGGTCACCGGCATCGAGGTGCCCGGGCGCGATGTGCCGGATTGGTTCCAGGATCAGATTTCGTTCTACCACCTGATGGAGACATTTGTTCTCGACGAGACTTTCCAGCCCTACCTCCGGCAGCTCGCTGCTTTCCGCCTGGAGGAAGACCGCCTGCTGATCCGCACCAAGGGCTGGCTCGAAGGGCGCGGCCAGGCACCGTAGTCCCAATGCCTTTAGGGATAGCGATAAAAAACTATTCCCTGTTAGGCGCAAAGAGGTCCGCAGGGTGGAGCAGGAGGGTGGCTGTGAAAACACCCCCTTTTTCGCACATCACGGGGTCGATTCCCCCGTCCTCGCTCGTTCGAGACTCGTATTCGGTGGCTGAAAAACCCAGCGGTAAGTCGCCGCAGGAGGTTTCGACTTTGTCAGCCACACCAAACAGCTCGAAACCGCTGCCGTTTCCGGCAAATCCCCCCGATAGGACTTGCAGGTCATTTTGGAATCCCTAAATTCTCCGTCCGATGTGTAAACGCCCCCCTATGCTTTCCGCGACGTGTGTCGGCATGGCAGCCTTGTTTGTCGCTTCATGCAGTCAAGAGGAATCCATCCGTGTGTTCGAAGTGGTCGTCCCGGAGGCGAGTCCGCGCGACCTGATGTCAGAGGCGGCCCCGCCCGCGAGCGCCGTTGCCGCCGCCGGAAGCGTAGTCGCCGACCAGGATCGTGTCTCGGACGGCCCTTCGCAAGGAGGCCGTCAGATCCGGTGGGAGACGCCTGATGGTTGGCAAACGCGACCTTTGACGCAGTTCATCAACCGTGGCTACTACCTTCTGCCCGGGCCGCCGGAGGCGCGACCTGAACTAACCATCTCCGCCTACCCAGGTGCCGCCGGCGGACTGGATGCCAACCTCAACCGCTGGCGTGGGCAGCTCGGGCTCGAACCGCTCGATTCCGAAGCCCTCGCCGCCGAATTGGAAACCATCGAAGTCTCCGGCATGGAACTGGTACTGTGTGACTTTACTGGAAACGCCCCCGACGGCTCTCCCTCCCGCACACTTGGTGCGGTCATCGAGTTTCCCGACGAGACCTGGTTCTTCAAACTCACCGGCAATCCGGATGTGCTCACTGTTTCGCACCCCACCTTCGGCGCCTTCCTGCGCACGCTCGAACTCGAGGAAGGCGGGGAGAGCGGAACCGCCGCCGCCCTGCCCCCAGCCTACGGACAGGGCACCCCACCGCCCGCCCAGCCCGCCATCGGCGAGGCTCCCTCCGTTAGCTATCAGGTGCCGCAGGGGTGGAGCGAATCACCGGCCAGCGGCATGCGTGCCGCCAGTTTTCAAATCGATGCCGGAGACAATTTCGAGGTGGATGTCTCGCTGGTCCGGCTCGGTGGTGCCGGCGCGGGTGATGCCATGAATGTCAATCTCTGGCGCGAGCAGCTCGGTCTGGCCACTGTGTCCGACGAGCAGGCCACCGCCGCCCTTGATTTGTTGGAAGTCGGCCCCTTCCAAGCCCGTATCTTCGACCAAGCCAGTGACGACCCAATCATCCAAGGCACACGGCGCGCGCGCATTCTCGCCGCGCTTTTTGACCACGGCGGCACCACCTGGGTGTTGCGTGCGCGCGGAGCCGACGAGCACGTCGCCGCCGAACGCGAGCGCTTTCTGTCGTTCCTCGAATCCCTAGAGCTACCCTGAGCTGCAACGAATTCACCCCCAGCTCCTCGCGTCGCACACCAATGACCGACACCACGGACCAGCCGCCTGCCACCCCACACCGTCGCACCAGCTCTGCGCTGAAGCTGGCCCTCAGCGCGCTTTCCTCGCTTCGGCTCACCGTGTTTCTGCTCGGGGCGTCGATGGTGGTGGTTTTCCTCGCGACCATCGACCAGGTGCACCTCGGCATTCATGAGGTGATTGACATCTATTTCCACCGCTTCATTGCCTACTACGACCTGCGCAAGGGTGGCGGCTTCGACGAGAGCGTGGGGGCCATTCTGCCCCCCACCCCGTTTTTCCGAATCTGGCTGCCGGGCGGATACACGCTTGGAACGCTGTTGCTGGTGAACCTAATCGCCGCCCATACCGTGCGCTTCAAAATGAGTTGGCGCAAATCCGGGATTTTCCTTATCCACGCGGGCATCGTCCTGCTGCTGATCGGGGAGCTTTTCACCGGCCTGCTCGCCCGTGAATCGCAAATGACCCTCGACGAGGGGCAGACCCTGAACTTCTCAGAAGACCCGCTGGAAGCAGAACTTGCCTTTGTCGACGTCTCCAACCCCGGACTTGAACGCCACATTGCCATCCCCGAAAGCCGTCTGCGACCCGGCGCGGTGATCGCCCATCCCGAGTTGCCTTTCCGGGTCGAAGTGGTTGATTTCCGCGCCAATGCGCGGCTCCGCACCAAGGAAGGGCCCGCCGGCGAGGGGTGGCTCGACGTACCGGCCAATCAGGATCTCGGCCCCCGCGTCCAGTGGTTTCCCATGGCCCCGGCGCGTACTTTGGATGATGTCAGTCTTCCTGCCGTGGTCGTTCGCCTGCGCGATGGCGGGCGCGATTTCGGCTCGTGGCTGGCGAGTCGCCAGATTCCGGTTTCCCAGGCCTTCACCACGTCCGACGGGCGTTCCTGGCGGCTGGCCCTGCGCGGACGCCGCAGCTACAAGGACTTTTCCATCACCTTGAACGAGTTCCAGCACGAGCGCTACCCAGGCACCAATATTCCCAAGGATTTCTCCAGCTTCATCACTCTGACTTCTCCGGAGGACCGGAAAGGCCGCGACATTCGAATCTGGATGAACCATCCCCTCCGGCACGAAGGCTACACTTTCTATCAACACCAGTTTGCCAACGACGACACCACGTCCATCCTCCTCGTAGTCAACAACCCATCGTGGCTGATTCCGTATATCTCCTGTGTCGCCGTGTTCCTTGGGCTCGGCGTGCAGTTCGGCATCGGGCTGTTCAGCCACCTCGGCCGCCGCCGGAAGAAAGCCGCCGCAGCCGTCACCTAAGAGCCCGCGCCTCCCACCCCATCACCCACCTCCCCGCGACTTCTTACTTCTTACTTCTTACTTCCCCCCAGCCCCCCGCCTCCATGCGCTACCTGCCGATCCTGATCACGCTGCTTGCCGCCGTTTTCCTCATCTGGAAAGCGCTGCCACCTGGCGCTCCCTCAGAGGGGCCTGATTTCCGGGCTTTCGGCAGCCTGCCGGTGGTCAGTGGCGGGCGCATCAAGCCGCTGGACACAGTCGCCCGTTACGCACTTCTGGAAACGAGCGGACGCACCCGGTTCGAGATCCGCGACGAGAACGGAGAAGTAGTGCGCTCCGGACACAATGCGTGGCTGGCTGAGGTGCTTTTCGCCAGCCGCGATGCGGGCACACGACCCGTGATCCTCGTCGAAAACGAAGAAGTGAAAGCCCTCTTCGACCGCCAGGCTGATCCGGAAAAACGCTTCTCGATGACCGACATCGGCCCGTTCAGCGATGAAATCGAGCGTCTGGCGCGCGCCGCTTTCAATAAACCGATGGACCACCGCAATGTGTTCGAGCGCCAGCTCACGGCCCTCTACCAGCGCATCACCGTGATCGGCCAGCTCTACCATGCAATCCAGCCGCCCGGCCTGCGCGACTATACCGAATTGGTGCGCGGCCTGCCGCCGCTCGTCGAATCCGCCGTCCCCGAGACCATCCGCATGCAGGCCGGCGAGCAACACAACACCGCCATCCTCGCGCGCCTTGCCGATATTCTCCATGCCTTCCGCGAGGTGCAGCGGCTGCACTCATTCTATGCCATTCCTCCCCGTGATCCCGACGAAGGCCTTTATGGATGGAGCGACATTGGCAGCGTGATCCTCGACGAGGTGGCACGCGGCCAGGCGCATCCCGCCGTGGACGCTTGGACGCGCATCGCCGATGCCTATCGCATAATCCCCGTGGACAACGGAGCCGCCTTCAACGCCGAGGTCGATGCCTACCGTCAATGGCTCGCCACCTCCGGCCACCAACGCCTGCGCCACGCCAAGGTCGAAGCATGGTTCAATTCCCTCTCCCCCTTCTATGTATCGATGCAGCTCTATGTGCTGGCCTTCCTCGTCGTGCTCGCATTCTGGGTGGTCGGCCACACCAGCCTGCGCGACGCCGCATTCCGCCTGCTCGTCCTCACTTTTGTCGTGCACACGCTGGGCCTTGCAATCCGCATTTGGCTGAGCGGACGCCCCCCAGTGACCAACCTCTACTCCTCGGCGATCTTTGTCGGCTGGGGGGTGCTGGCTTTGTGCCTCTTGCTCGAACGCGGATTCCTGAAGAACGGCATCGCCAGCGCGGCAGCGGCCATCACCGGATTCTCCTCCCTGCTCGTCGCCCACCACCTTTCCTTCGGCGGCGACACACTCGAGGTCAAGATGGCCGTGCTCGACAGCAATTTCTGGCTCGCCACCCATGTGATCGTAGTCACGCTCGGCTATTGCGCCTGCTTCCTGGCCGGATTCCTTGCCATCGTGTGGCTTGCCCTCGGCTACGCCCGTGCCCGCTTCTTCGACGCCGCAGCCCGCAAGGCCCTGCTCGGGGCTGTCTATGGTGTGCTGTGTTTCGGCCTGTTGTTCTCATTCACCGGCACCGTGCTTGGCGGCATTTGGGCCGACCAGAGCTGGGGTCGCTTCTGGGGCTGGGATCCCAAGGAAAACGGGGCGCTGTTGATCGTGCTCTGGATCGCCATGATCCTTCATGCCCGTTGGGGCGGACTGATCAAGGAAAAAGGCATCATGGTCATGGCCATGGGAGCCAACATCATCACCGCCTGGTCGTGGTTTGGCACCAACATGCTCGGAATCGGCCTCCATTCCTACGGCTTCATGGACGAAGCCTTCCTGCCCCTCGTCGGCTTTTGCGTCTTCCATCTCGTACTGATGGTGCTGGCGCGCTGGATGCCTCCACCCCGCAATGGGCCCCCCCCCCCCCCCCCCCCCCCCCCCCCCCCCCC